>NZ_JNUP01000050.1 GCF_000758165.1 Spirochaeta lutea
AATAACTACAAAAACCAAGTCAGAGAGAGGACCCAATGCCTGGTAAGATTATCGAAATTAATGAGGAAGAAGTCAAAGCCCATTTAGGGGATTTTGTACGGGAAACGGTAGAAGAGACATTGAATGCGATGTTGGAGGCTGAAGCAGAACAACTCCTGAATGCCCAGAAGCATGAGAGAAAAACTGAGCGCAAGGGGTATCGTGCCGGTCATTATGACCGGAAGTTTCTGACCAAGGCCGGCGAGGTAACGCTCCAGATGCCGAAACTAAAGAAGGTGACGTTTGAACCGGCGATCATTGAGCGGTACAAGCGCCGGGAAATTTCTGTTGAGGAAGCGATGGTGGAAATGTATTTAGCCGGCGTATCTGTTAGGCGTGTGGAAGACATCACCGAAGCACTCTGGGGAGCAAAGGTGTCACCGGGAACGATTAGCAATCTGAACAAGAAAATCTACGAAGAGATCGAGAAGTGGCGGAACCTTCCCCTCAAGAGCCATTACGCATATGTATACCTGGATGGGATATAGATGAAGCGCTCCTGGGCTGGAGAGGTTCGTAATGTCTCGGTTCTGGTGGCCATAGGAGTCAACGAGGATGGGTTTCGAGAAATAATCGGGGTGGCTGAGGGCACCAAGGAGGACAAGGACAGCTGGCAACGGTTCTTGAGATATCTCAAAGACCGGGGGTTGGAGAGTGTCGACATGTTCATCTCCGATAAATCCCTCGGTCTGGTGGAGTCGATTCCGGAGTTTTATCCCCAGGCACTCTGGCAGCGTTGTGTCGTCCATTTCTACCGGAATGTCTTCAGCTTTGTACCCCATGGCAAAGTGAAAGAAGTTGCCACAATGCTGAAAGCCATCCATGCCCAAGAGAACAGGGAGGAGGCGATCCGAAAGAAGGACCTCATTGCCCAGAAGCTTATCGAAATGAAGCTTAACAAGGCCGCTACCCTGGTACGGGAAGGATCCCCCGAAACCTTTTCCTACTATCACTTCCCGGTTGAACATTGGAAACGGATAAGGACCAACAATGGTCTTGAGAGAATCATGCGAGAAATCAGAAGGAGGACACGAGTAATCGGTTCCTTCCCCGATGGTGAATCTGCCCTGATGTTGGTTGCGGCCCGGCTGCGTCACATCTCTAATTCTACATGGAGTGAACGGAAGTATCTGAATATGGACCTGATGATTGACTTCGATCAGGAAGAAGATCAGGTGTCATAGTTGGAATCTTCGGATTGAGGCTTAAAGAATTTGCGCAAGATATTTGACACTACCTGGTACGCCTGGCTTTCTTGCCAGTCGTTCACGCCGTAGCTTTCATCCCACCACCAGGGCGCGGATTCAGGGGTCGTTATGTAATCAGGATGGGCATCCCACCGATTCTCATTGTTCCAATCCACCACAGGGTTATCATCAGAGGACTGTTCAGAGATGTACAGATTCGCCCGCCACAGGGCTTTGTGGTCGAAACCGCTCCATCGACAAACCCTCCCCTACCAGAAGCGCTCCAGTTTCATGAGTTCGAACTCGTCATTGTCAGCATTATAGGAGAGACAGTACAGGGTGCCTTCGGGATTGACAGTGAATTGGGATTTAGCT
>NZ_JNUP01000051.1 GCF_000758165.1 Spirochaeta lutea
AATAACTACAAAAACCAAGTCAGAGAGAGGACCCAATGCCTGGTAAGATTATCGAAATTAATGAGGAAGAAGTCAAAGCCCATTTAGGGGATTTTGTACGGGAAACGGTAGAAGAGACATTGAATGCGATGTTGGAGGCTGAAGCAGAACAACTCCTGAATGCCCAGAAGCATGAGAGAAAAACTGAGCGCAAGGGGTATCGTGCCGGTCATTATGACCGGAAGTTTCTGACCAAGGCCGGCGAGGTAACGCTCCAGATGCCGAAACTAAAGAAGGTGACGTTTGAACCGGCGATCATTGAGCGGTACAAGCGCCGGGAAATTTCTGTTGAGGAAGCGATGGTGGAAATGTATTTAGCCGGCGTATCTGTTAGGCGTGTGGAAGACATCACCGAAGCACTCTGGGGAGCAAAGGTGTCACCGGGAACGATTAGCAATCTGAACAAGAAAATCTACGAAGAGATCGAGAAGTGGCGGAACCTTCCCCTCAAGAGCCATTACGCATATGTATACCTGGATGGGATATAGATGAAGCGCTCCTGGGCTGGAGAGGTTCGTAATGTCTCGGTTCTGGTGGCCATAGGAGTCAACGAGGATGGGTTTCGAGAAATAATCGGGGTGGCTGAGGGCACCAAGGAGGACAAGGACAGCTGGCAACGGTTCTTGAGATATCTCAAAGACCGGGGGTTGGAGAGTGTCGACATGTTCATCTCCGATAAATCCCTCGGTCTGGTGGAGTCGATTCCGGAGTTTTATCCCCAGGCACTCTGGCAGCGTTGTGTCGTCCATTTCTACCGGAATGTCTTCAGCTTTGTACCCCATGGCAAAGTGAAAGAAGTTGCCACAATGCTGAAAGCCATCCATGCCCAAGAGAACAGGGAGGAGGCGATCCGAAAGAAGGACCTCATTGCCCAGAAGCTTATCGAAATGAAGCTTAACAAGGCCGCTACCCTGGTACGGGAAGGATCCCCCGAAACCTTTTCCTACTATCACTTCCCGGTTGAACATTGGAAACGGATAAGGACCAACAATGGTCTTGAGAGAATCATGCGAGAAATCAGAAGGAGGACACGAGTAATCGGTTCCTTCCCCGATGGTGAATCTGCCCTGATGTTGGTTGCGGCCCGGCTGCGTCACATCTCTAATTCTACATGGAGTGAACGGAAGTATCTGAATATGGACCTGATGATTGACTTCGATCAGGAAGAAGATCAGGTGTCATAGTTGGAAGCTTCGGATTGAGGCTTAAAGAATTTACGCAAGATATTTGACACTACCGGGCCAAAAGGGCCCGAACGCACAGCCGGCAGGAGGAAGCTGGCTCTTAAGTCAAATTACGAACATGTTTGGACACTATCGAGGAAACCAATACAAAGCGGGAACTCATGCGGAAGAATAGGGACCGATATGACCGGAACCGGAAGAGCAGGAGGCGTAAAGAGAAATGAAGATTGCCATGTAACCATTTATGTGTTACATTGATTTGTAGTGAGAGTCGAAACAGAACAGAGGAATTGCCAGTGGAGAGGGAGCCGGAGCAAAAACAGTGGCGGGTATTTTTCCGGAAGAAAGTGGAAAAGCGTGTACCGAGCATGCCAAGATCTGAACAGGTGTTGTTTGCGAACCTTGTTGAGGATCTTCGCCGGAAAGGTCCGATACGCAGTGAGTGGCGTAATTTTAGTAAACTTGGATCAGGAGAATATCATTGCCACCTTTCGTATTCCTGGGTGGCATGTTGGCGGGTAACCGAGGAAGAAATGGAAATCGAGGTGTATTATGCAGGTAGTCGTGAAAAAGCCCCATATTAGAGTAGAAGGTGAGGTTACCGAGTCTTTAGTAGAATATCTACGGAAGTCTTTTGGTGAGATTGAGGTTATCGAGGATGAGGACGAACAGCGTATTGAAATCAGCGAGAGTGACTGGTACCAAACGATTCGAAAGACGATCACTCCCGGGGAGAATATGCGAGTATATCGTCAGATGCACAATCTTACTCAAGAAGAGTTAGGAAGCAGGATTGGGAATCTTACACGCCAGAATATTTCTAATATGGAGACCAATCGGCGCTCGATTAGCAAGGCGGTAGCAAAAAAACTTGCACAAGTTTTTGATGTTTCTGTTGAGAAGTTTCTGTAAGGGCAACGGCAGTGCTGAAAGGTATTCAAATTTGTGCAGATGAATGATTCGCAGTCACATTGTCCCACCCAAGAGCCACCCCAACTCCCCCTATCATTCGCCGGAGAAGCCCGCTTTGGTGAGGAAGATTTTTCTGCAGGTATGAGCGTCATAGACCACAAAGCCCTGTGGCGCGCGAATTTGTATATCTCAGAACAGTCCTCTGATGATAATCCTGTGGTGGATTGGAACAATGAAAATCCCTGGGATGCCCATCCTGATTACAAAACGAACCCTGAATCCGCGCCCTGGTGGTGGGATGAAAGCTACGGCGTGAACGACTGGCAGGAAAGTCAGGCGTACCATACCCCCGCTGGAACGGTTGCCGGGGGGCAGGTGATTAGGTTTAGTGGGTTTTCGAGTATCTTAGGCGGAAACCGGGATGACCGTGTGGCCTATGAGTACCCGATAACCTACGGATCTCCTGAGAAGTGGCATGGCGCAGTGGATACGCCGATCGAATTCCAACAGCATATGGAGAGCCAGCGTGATTCCTTTGCCCAGTGGTATGCTCCTGCGCCCCTTGGGTTAGGAAATTCAACACCTGCGGGGCTGACCAACCAAAAGCAGCTACAATTACCCACATGGAATGCGACATCAGCACCTGTTGATAACTGGTTGTATTATGTCCCGGGACAATGGGGTAATTTCCCAAGTTCGGTGAATAATCTGCTGGATAAGCCTTATTTGCCTGGCCTTGGGCTGGTAACCCTTGAAGACGGGCCGCCGGCTGCAATAGTGCTATCTGGTGCCCAGGTGGATACGATGAAGGGGCAAATGACCAGTGGAGAAACCCTGCGATGGGCACAGCTTATGACGGGGGTTGATTGTATCGGGTTTGCACAAAGGGTGTTTGATTATCCTGAAGATCTGTACACCTGGGGAACTCTTGGGCCGGATGGAATCTACCGGGCATATCCAAGAGCTGAGCTTGATAAATCGGTACATCCGAAGGGTGGAACCTGGGAGGTTTATTCTGAGTTGATTGTTGGGAAGGTTGGGGAAGCTGATGTCGATGTTTCTCTGTACAGACTCATCAAACCCGGTGACATCCTGTATACAAGACTCAATAATGGCAGTGGAAGACACATTGCAATTGTGCAGAGTGTGGAGCGGAACCCTGATGGAAGTGTGAGTGCAGGGAATATTCGGTTGATTGAGGCATTCTACGATAGAGCCTATGCATTTGTCGTAAATCCTGGGATAGAAGATGTTTCAAGGACGCTTACGAAATACGAAAACGACACTTGGCGAATCGTTCGACTGAAAACAAGAGGGACAAATTGATGAGAACAATATATACATGCGCTGCTTTGTTATTGTTTGCAGTATTTCAGATTTATGCGCTTGATCCGATTCAATTTGAGGTAATCAGTAGATTTCCGAATGGAAGGGGTGAAGGTGAGTTTCGCTTCCACGAGTTTGAGGGGATGGGGTCGAATCCTAGTAGCCCTAAGGGTTTATCGTTTGTGGACGGAGTATTTTATATTACAGATAATGTCAACCAACGAGTGATAAGACTTGAGGAAAACGGAAACCACTGGGGTGTTTTACTTAACAATTTGGATCCAGGTTTTAACTTAATAAGGCAAGGAAGGTTCCTATTTGATTTTGCCTCTTCGGGATTTTACAATGTATATAATCATGACCAGCAAAGCCTCACTGTTAAGAATAGCCGCTTGAGTACCGGAGATGC
>NZ_JNUP01000052.1 GCF_000758165.1 Spirochaeta lutea
GAGATGGCCAAAGTAGCGGCGAGCGAACTGGTCGGAGCCTAAACCATAGGGGTGTAAGCGGTATGGCGTTGCCTGTATGGGGTTGAAGGACCGTTTGTAGGATGCATACTCATCCTGGTCAGGTAAGAAACCGAGTTAGTAGCAAAAGAGTCTGGGAAGGCACACCATAGAGGGTTACAGTCCCGTATGCGAAACTAACTTGGCCTGGCGAAACGGCACCTGAGTAGAACGGGGCACGAGAAACCCTGTTTGAATCTGGGGAGACCACTCTCCAAGGCTAAATACGAGATAGTCACCGATAGCGAATAGTACCGTGAGGGAAAGGTGAAAAGAACCCCGGGAGGGGAGTGAAAGAGAACCTGAAACCGTAAACTTACAAGCGGTCAGAGCTGGTCTTCGGACTGGTGATGGCGTGCCTTTTGTAGAATGAGCCTGCGAGTTACGGTAGGAAGCGAGGTTAAGGTATTGAAGTACCGAAGCCGGAGGGAAACCGAGTCTGAAAAGGGCGAAATTAGTTTCCTGCCGTAGACGCGAAGCCAAGTGATCTACTTATGGCCAGGTTGAAGCTTGAGTAAAATCAAGTGGAGGACCGAACCCTAGTCTGTTAAAAAAGGCAGGGATGAGCTGTGAGTCGGAGTGAAAGGCTAAACAAACTTGGAGATAGCTCGTTTTCACCGAAATAGCTTTAGGGCTAGCCTTGCAGGAGTGTACCGGAGGTAAAGCACTGGATGGGCTAGGGGGTGTCACAGCCTACCAAACCCAACCAAACTCTGAATGCCGGTATATGCTCTGCAGGAGTCAGTCTACGGGTGATAAGATTCGTGGACAAGAGGGGAAGAGCCCAGACCGTTAGCTAAGGTCCCTAAACTGTGCTCAGTGGGAAAGGAAGTGTAGCGGCGAAGACAGCCAGGAGGTTGGCTTAGAAGCAGCCACTCCTTTAAAGAGTGCGTAATAGCTCACTGGTCGAGTCGCTATGCGCTGATAATGTAACGGGGCTAAGCACAGTACCGAAGCTACGGATTGTATGAAAGTACAGTGGTAGGTGAACGTTCCCGAGGCTGAAGAAGGTGTTCCGAGAGGATAGCTGGAGGCAAGGGAAGTGAGAATGCAGGCATGAGTAACGAAAAGGGAGGTGAGATTCCTCCCCGCCGAAAGCCCGAGGTTTCCTAAGTAAAGGTCGTCTGCTTAGGGTTAGTCGGCTCCTAAGGCGAGGCCGAAAGGCGTAGTCGATGGGAAACTGGTTAATATTCCAGTACCTCGTATAGTTTCGAAGGGATGACGCATGAGGCGAGTTCAGGCCGGGCGAATGGTTGCCCCGGTTTAAGCATCCGAGCCGGTGATTGTGGTAGGCAAATCCGCCGCAAGAGGTAAGGTGTGAAGACGAGTGGAGCTACGGCGAAGCGAAGCTGAATAAGTCACGGTGCCAAGAAATAATCTCTAAGGTTAGGCTATATGAGACCGTACCGAAAACCGACACAGGTGGGCGGGAAGAATATTCTAAGGCGCGCGAGAGAACCCACGTTAAGGAACTCGGCAAATTGCATACGTAACTTCGGGATAAGTATGGCCGACACTTTAACGTTCACGTTGAAGAAGGTCGCAGAGAATCGGCCCAAGCGACTGTTTACCAAAAACACAGGTCTCTGCAAAATTGTAAAATGAAGTATAGGGACTGACACCTGCCCGGTGCCGGAAGGTTAAGAGGAGCTGTTAGCGTAAGCGAAGCAGTGAATTGAAGCCCCGGTAAACGGCGGCCGTAACTATAACGGTCCTAAGGTAGCGAAATTCCTTGTCGGGTAAGTTCCGACCCGCACGAATGGTGTAACGACTTGGGCGCTGTCTCAACGTGGGACTCGGTGAAATTGGAGTAAGGGTGAAGATACCCTTTACCCGTGGTTAGACGGAAAGACCCCGTGAACCTTTACTGCAGCTTGGCATTGAGACTTGGTCAGACATGTGTAGGATAGGTGGGAAACTGAGAAGTCTGTACGCTAGTATGGATGGAGTTGTTGGTGAAATACCACCCTTGTCTGATTAGGTTTCTAACTGTGGCCCTGAAGCGGGTCAGAGGACAATGTCAGGTGGGCAGTTTGACTGGGGCGGTCGCCTCCTAAAGAGTAACGGAGGCGCGCGAAGGTTCCCTTGCGCTGGTTGGAAATCAGCGTGTAAGTGTAAAGGCAGAAGGGAGCTTGACTGCGAGACAAACAAGTCGAGCAGGTACGAAAGTAGGTCTTAGTGATCTGGCCGTGGCGAGTGGAAGCGCGGTCACTTAACGGACAAAAGGTACTCCGGGGATAACAGGCTGATTTTGCCCAAGAGTTCATATCGACGGCAAAGTTTGGCACCTCGATGTCGGCTCATCGCATCCTGGGGCTGGAGCAGGTCCCAAGGGTATGGCTGTTCGCCATTTAAAGCGGTACGTGAGCTGGGTTCAGAACGTCGCGAGACAGTTCGGTCCCTATCTGCCACGGGCGTGGGATGCTTGAGAGGATCTGCTTTTAGTACGAGAGGACCGAAGTGGACGAACCGCTGGTGTACCAGTTATCCTGCCAAGGGTACGTGCTGGGTAGCTACGTTCGGACGGGATAACCGCTGAAGGCATCTAAGTGGGAAGCCCCCCTCAAGATGAGGCATCACACCATCAAAAGATGGCTGAAGGGCCCTGGAAGAATACCAGGTTGATAGGTTGGAGGTCTAAGTGCAGGAATGTATGCAGCCGACCAATACTAATCGCCCGTGAGGCTTGACCATATTTTCCGGTGCTGTCAGCTTCTGACAGCCGCGAGGAAGGCATGGCACATCGTCAGCACAGGGGCCAAACGGCCCGGATGCGCAGGATTGTTTTAACCAACAGGCCATACCCGGTAAGAAACGGGGATGGGTCTGATGCTAGCTTTCAAACTCTAACAATGCAAAGTAATTTTGCCTGGTGATAATAGCGAGGAGGTTCCACCCGTTCCCATACCGAACACGGAAGTTAAGCTCCTCTGCGCCGATGGTACTGTACCGCGAAGGTACGGGAGAGTAGGTCGTCGCCAGGCTTTTTTTTGTCCTGAAATCCTCAGGACAAAAAAAAGCCTGGGAACCTCAAGCCCCGGGCAACGCCCTGGGGCGGAATCGAAGCGGCGGCGCAGCTGACGCGGAGAAGGCTTTTTTTATGCCCAGGTGAAAACCTGGGTATAAAAAAAGAAGGTCCCTGGCGACGACCGTAGCAAGGGGCGCACCGCAGCGGAGCGAGGAGCGCGCCCGGTTGGGAGCGATGACGCGAACGCGTCGGAGCGGAGTGTCGCCAATCAACTAAGCGTCGAAACCCGATAGAAACATCCGCCCGTCTACACCTTTGGAGCCTCCTGGTGTAGATTTCTCAGATGGCCGATTTCGACGGCCTTGAGAAGCATCTTTCCACCGTACAATGTGCCGAAAGGGTTCGGTAAACTGTCTTCTCATCCTTGTTGCAGGACTTAAATGATTCCCTCAGCTGGAGCATGGCAGACTTCAGTTGTCATGCGACCTAGGCTTGCCTTTAGAGTAATCTCATACGAACCGATTGGGTACCATTTTATGCCCTTACCGATGCATGGAGTGCTTCATGACTCTCATAGCCAAAATTGGCTATAGGGATAATTCAATTTGTTATGGCGGATATTGCATAATCCTCTTAAAATATTTAAAAAATTAGAGTTTCTTGATGGAGAAATGACCATGTTTGTACAAAGAGTTAGTACAATCCCTCGCTATCTTACATTGCTCTGTGTTGGTTTCTTTTTACTGATATCCTGTAACGCTATTTCGGGAAATCTGGAACGTAATGCCGATGCGGGGGCAGATCAGGTAATTGATCTGGATTCGGTAAGTGTTTATTTTGCCGGTTCAAGTACCGATCCGGTTGTTTCCATGGATGCCTCCGTTACGGTCACTATTCAAAATAACCGGCAGATGAACAGCTTTAAGCAGCTTGCAACATACCGATTACGACAGAAGGTCATTGGAGGAAGGCTCTATACACGGATACCTACTTTCAATATCAGATTGTAAATGAACAACCAGTGTTAGTGGGTCAGGTAGTGGAAACCCACTATGATTTTGATGACGTCCTGGATGTAGAAATGGATGCCATACCGCAGAATTTTGATATAGATCAGGTGGATGTAGTAACGGAAAGTGAACTTGCAGAAATGGCAGAAGGAGGGTTAGTGGTTCCTATTGATCCCCTTCTGGGTGACCGTACAAACCCGGATTACACCGAGACTACTATTACAACCTACGACCGAATAGAGTTGAACGGCGTACAAGATATTGATATGAGAATCCTTCTTCCAGGAGAAAGTCGATGAAACGGATAATCACAGTTTTGATAATTATGTTTTTTATTATTGGAGCTGGCTTTGGCCAAACGGTGGATAATCTTTTGTTTTTTACTGGAATAGGATCAGGAATGAACGCCTATGGAGTTAACAAAACAACTAACGAACTCTCCATAAAAGAGCAAGTTGATATTGTGTATAATCATACAAAGGGAGGAAGTCCAAAGGTAATTGTTGGACATAGCCAGGGCGGTGTTCGTGCCTTAGGATTCGCAAGTATCTATCCTACGGCAACTGCTGCGGTTATCACCATTGGGGCTCCAGTACGTGGGCATGCGATGCTTGCAAACCCAAGGGAGAAAGTTCGGAAAATAGATGCGGGTATCCGAACAATTACCCGAGGGGTTGCTGCAGTACTCCCAGGATTTGGCAGCCTAGCCCTTGCTGGTTTCGATGTACTTGGTCTAGGCTCTCCCACCCGATCCTTATTAACCATTCTAGGTCTTGTTGCTCCTGAAAAACTTGATGATGTTAACGTAAGCAACATCGCAGAGATTGCTTTGAATCCAGGTTCGCGAACTGGAAACCCGGGGCTTCATGATCTAAGTCCAACAAGTAGTTTTATGAAAGATTATATTTACCCTGGTACGTCTCCGGTGTATAGAACTGTGCGGACCCAGATCGGTACCCGCAAAATAGCCAAGATAAGCTCATATAAAACGGTAAAATTCCTGTTTTTCTCTTGGAAAAAGCCAGTGTATACATATACATATACACCGATCTATAAAACCTATCAGGTATTCAGCGGTACAACACCTGTTCCCAAGATTCCAAAGGATGTATTTGTACATTTCATAACCGGTTCACAAAACGATCCAATTACCTTACTAGAGAATGAAGATCAGAAAATAGCGAGAGATACACTTGATAAATCTCAGGGTGTGTTATCCCTTGTGTCGAAGGCTGAGGCTGCAGCAGCGGTAACCATGAGTTTCACTGGCGTGGCCTTATGCGCAACGATAGGCGGTATTCCCGAAGGACTCCTTCTCATGGCAAGCGGGGTATACTTTGCAAATTTGTCGGCAGACGCAAATAAAGGGGCTCAGTATCTAAAGAATTACAAAGAAAATTTCGGTGATATTCTTGGTAACCGGGAGAATGACTCGTTCATTCCTTTGGATGCTCAGAGTTGGGATGCCAGTTTGGGGGGAAGTCCGATTGTGAGCTCTCTCAGCAGGGATTTCCTACTTAATCATGCTGAGCAAACAGATAGCGAAGGTCTATGGGGACGTGGCGGTTCTTTGGATAAAAAGCTCATCACAGGTGGTTGGTTGGGTTATGTATCTGAGACACTATCGCAGATGCGTATACTACCTAGTGGTAGTAGTTTTCAAGGGAAGTAGGATATGTCCTTGAGTAGAAATAAAAAGCTATGGTATGGCTTGCTCATCGGGTTTATGCTCTCAAGTTGCTTAAGCTGTTTCATATTTTTTCCGGATGATCCCAAAGAGCCGGTAGATCCCACCGACCCCGACACAATTCCTCAACTGACGTTAAATGTGGCATGGCAGATTGATAATGCCTTTCCAGATCTGCGCTTTATGTCACTGCAGGACACCTACCTTATGATCCCCCATTTTAAACAGGGGGGGCTCATACTTGCAGACGTTCGAACTGGACAGGAACTCTGGCGGATAGAGAATCTATTCATTCCTATGTCCAGTGCCGTCATGCATAACGATACAATATATATCCTAGGAGAATTCGCAGATTCCGATACAACCTACCTCATTTTAATTTCCGAAGCTGGTGTATACAAGGGACGAATGAGTATTGAAGCTGAAAGAATGTCAGCTCGCTGGTTATTTCTCTTTGGAGATTACCTTTTCTGGACAAATAACGTTTTAGTCAAGGCCGATTTATCCAAGGAATTTGTACTCCTGGAAGGTAGTACAGATACTTATGATCCGGAGTATAATCTTACCTTCTATGTGCCAAAAATGCCGGATCCAGAAAGACCACATTTCAGGGCAATGGGAGATACAGTACTAAAACTAGGCGAAGATATAATTTTTACCTACAGAGATCCTTATAGCTCAATTACATGGAAAGAACCAACTAGGGTTGTTCGCTTAAATGCTCACTCCCTCGCTGAGGTCTGGAATTATTCTACAAGAAAAGCGCGGTTATTCTATCAACTTGATCTTGCTCTTTATAAGAATAAAATTCTTCTTAATGGGGGTATGGGTGTGGAGCTTATTGATTCGGAGAACCCCATTGGTAAGGATCCATATTGGGTATTTGATGACATTGATCATAATCACATGGGTTACCCAATCATTGTTGGGGACTCGATATACACAGCCAGCTATGTACGAGGAGCAGCTGTTAGAGCTTATAGCATGGAAGATGGTTCACTTCTTTGGTCACTGCCTAATCAGAGTGGAGCTGACCAAAATCCCCAATGGTACAATGGCGTACTATATGTTTCGCAACCCCAAGGCGTATTGGCAGTGGATACAGCAACCGGTTCCTGGATAGGCCGGGATGATAACCATCCTGGTTACTCGGAACAAGTGAATGGCACCTTGGTTTATGAGAACCTGTTCATACATTTTACAGATCAGATACCAGGAACCGGTGGCCGCGTGGAAGCCCTTTACATGGATGTGCAACCAAAATGAAGTGGAATTATGGAATAAGGCCGTATTTAAAGTGTCTTGGTTTAGGTATTGTGCTGAGCCTTATTGTAGGTTGCCCTCTCATGCGGCCAGGTATCGCATCAACCAGGGTGAGTGTCGCTTCACAGTATGGCTCTGGTGTTCAGATCAAGGTATTTTTAGAAGCTACTGATGGGAATGTACTTACCGGAGCCCGGGTATCTGCCGAAAGCCCCGGTTCCTCCATCCAAATATTGGGATTTTCCCAGAATCTGGGGTGCTATACGGGTGTGTTCTCACAGCTCCTCTCTGGGGAGTACGAAATTACTATTGCCTCCGCCTTGCTTGATGATTCCATTAGGGTAGCGGTAAATCACCAAATACCAGAAGGGAAGCCCAATATAACCTCCTGTACGGATCAATCCGGTAACAACGGCATGCTCGGTCAGTCGCTTCAGGGTACAGAAGATATAACCTTGGAATGGAATTCCATTACAGGAACCAGTGTATATGACGTGAGTGTTAACCAAGGTGTTATACAGAGTTGGCAGTCAGCAACTGCTGAGAACACCATTATAATTCCGGGAAATATTCTTTCGGAAGGCGATTATACGGTAGCCGTAAACGCCCAGTGGGTAGACGGCGATCCCTTGCTGTTTGACCCGCTCTTTTATTCTGCCAGTGAGAGCCAGGGTGCAAGTTTTTTATTGAACGTTCAGGAATAGGTCCGGTTTATGGGAAAATTTGGTAGCCATCTGTTCATTGTTTCCTTGGTTCTGGTTTTTTCAACCTGCGTACTTTCGCCAAACACAAATGATGGGTTAGTGATTCTGAGTCCAAACGATGGTGCAGTGTTCGCATTTAATGAAGCAGTGAAATTTGTCGCTTCAGCTGTTACAGTTCCTGACGATCTTACCTGGCACAATGAACAAGGTTCCATTTGGGGAAAAGGTGCTGAATTTACCAAGGTACTCATAGCTGGAGAATATACGGTCATTCTTAAGCAGAATAGCCAAGAAGTCGGCTCGGTGTCCTTTACGGTCCTTCCCATGGATTTTTCGCCCGGTTCCTTCGTACAATATGTTCAGATGCTGGACAGCCAAATTCATATCTTGTCACCTGGGTATTATATACCCGGGTATGTCAATCTTGGTACCGATGCTGCTCAGCCTACTATCAATATCCCTAAAGATCGTGGGGCTGGGGCAAAAGATTCCTTCCCCGCTTTGGATGTCCCACCAGTTAGAGATCCCATTCTCACTCTTCCAAAGGGGTATGAAGCACCGGATCAACCCATACCCTCCCACACACGGAGTCTTCAAGATTCAGCGGATTACATGATCACCCAGCGCGAATTTTTTATTCCAAACCTCAATGATTCCCAGTCTGATCCCAAAATCATTACTGCTTCAGCGGTACTTCGGGATAACTCGGTAGTGTTGTGGGTTGATGAACAAACGATTATACCCACTGCGGATATCGAGAGTTTATTCGAGAAGACACATCAAATCTTACCCCGGGTAGAAACACTATTTGGGATACGAGGAGCTACAAACGGAGATCGCAAAATACATATACTTTTTACCCCGCTGGTTAACCAATCCTCGGTAGCAATCGGTTTTTTTAACCCAACAGATCTCTTACCCCGCAATACCCAGGATTGGAGTTCATCCTACAATCCCTTCTCAAATGAATGCAACCTCCTTACTCTGGGGGTTCCCCAAGAAGGTTCTGATAATGGTTCATTTTCTTTATCTTCGCTTGCAGCAACCATTTCCCACGAACTCTCCCACTTGATCCGGTTTCAGCGAAAGACAAGACAAGTAATGCTATCCGGGAGTCAGGATGTTCCGTATGAGGAAATCTTCTTAGATGAGGGATTAGCCCATCTAACAGAAACACTCCTTGGGTATGGTGTCAGCGGAGGGAATTTGAATTTCGCGCAACATTATTTAGATTCCTCGGCTGTCTATTCGTTCTCTGGTTTGAGTCTTAACGGCCAGGACGATTCAGCAGGGCGTAGGGGGGCGATGTTACTTCTGCTCAGTTGGTGGTTCTGGAAACAAGGCGGTCTTTCCGTAAATGAAGATGGCGGATTTGTTGACCGGGGTGGAATAAGGTTTTTACAACAACTTGTTGATACCCAGTTGACCGGCTGGCCTGGGTTAGAATCTGCATTAAACACATCCAGATCACAAATCATAAAGCGATTCTTTGAAGATTCGGTACTGAACATTGAAAAAAATGACGTGCCCAAAGATCCATTTACCCATGAGCCCCTCGGCGTGCAGGTACATGGTGGGGGAATCTCGGGATTCCGAGCTATGGAGGAGGCTGGTCTCATGTCCATCGCCCCCATGGCCATTGGATACTCTGGAGCAATTTTCGTCTCGGGGTATCCGGAGGTTTTCTTGGGCGGGTCAGCAGCTCAGCGAAACCGAGTTCAGGGGCATCTTCATGTTTATTGGTTCATGATTGAACCGTAATTCAAACTGTAAATAGCGCAACCCGGGTTACTAACTAGATGCAATTTGATTCTGACGCAATCCTAAGTCAGCACGTAAACCGAAATAATCGAATTCGTACATATAACAATAGAAAAAAAATGTAACAGTGTTATAAATCAGGGGAGATTTTTACTAAGTGCGTAAAAGCTTGTAACATTCCCCATCCGCGGCGCTACCCCTGGGGCCCTGAACCCAGGCAGCCCCGCTAAATCCGGTGTAGTGTACAAGCGTTTGCCCTCCATCAGAGTTTCAAGGAGATCCCCTGTGCAGAAGAATGATCGGAAAACTCTCAAGTCTGACCTCGTTCGTAAAGCATTCGCTGAGACTGCAAAAGCGATTATTGTGAAGGAAGGTTACGAAGGCGTTTCCATTCGGAGGATAGCTGAGCAGACTGGGTATACCTATGCCACGATCTATAACCATTTTCGCGGAATTGACGAGCTGCTCTGGCTCGTACGAGATCTCTTGATACGGGAAATCATCCAGTATATGGAAATACATGGTCCGAAGGAGGTTTCGGGGATAAACGACGTGAGGGCATCGTTTGTTACCTACGCTGCCTATTTTACTGCTAAGCCCCAGGTCTTTCGGTTCTTCTACTTTCGCAAATTGGATCCTCAGGAGAAACCCCAAGGGGCAGGGGAGTATGCATCGGCGTTAGAGGCTAAGGTTCATGGGACATTTGCGTTTCTTCAGCAATCCGAACAATTTACCTCAGAAGAAATCCCCATGCTTATTAAGATTTTGATAACAAGCATTCATGGAATGCTAACCCTTGCGCTTTCTGAAAATGATACGCTAAGCATTACGGACATACCCTCGGAGATCGATGGCATGTTCAGGTATCTCTTTGAAAACCCCAGGAAGTAAGCGGTGCGATTAGGCAAGAAACTAAAAATGTGTAAAGGATGTAACGTTCCATATCGGCAGCTCAAAATCGAGATGGAGATTAATTGGTAGTTGATCGCAATAATAAGAAAAGAGGAAGAGTATGAAAAAAAGAACCAGAGTTGTGTTAATTAGTTTGGGATTGTTGGTCGCCCTCGGCATCGCCGGCGGAATCGTTATTTCCAGGATGGTAGACAGGTTTTCCACATATCTCGATACCGTGGAGATCATACCGGTGGATATATCCGCTGTTGGGGATGGAACCTATCGAGGAATGGTGGATACCGGCGTCATCCTCGTAGAACTGGAAGCCCGGATCGAAAACCACCGGATAGTGGACATCCGACTTCTGCAGCATCGTAACGGTCAGGGCGAAAAGGCGGTAAGGATAATCCCTAGGATTCTCGAAGAGCAGCGTATTGATGTGGATACCATCACCGGAGCCACCTACAGCAGTCTTGTGATTCAAGATGCCCTGTCACGGGCATTGCGACAGTAGGTGGCAGCTCCGCTGTATTTCGTATGGTTGATACTTCTCGGGGTAGATTTCTTCAGGATCGGTAATCAGAAGAAACAACCGGGGCCGGTCGTGGACTACAAGGAGTAACATCTTTGCACCTCCGATATGTTACAGGACTCAGAGATTAAACAACCATTCAAGTCCGTTTTAGGAGGATCTATGAAGAACCGAAGAATTACCCGAAATACAGTCAGGCTAGGCGTGAAGGGCTGTTTTGTTGCCCTCTGTCTTGCCCTTACCGGTATGACGGGGTGCCAAGCCATGGGCCTGACCGAACCGTTTTCGTACAGCGAAGATGGCTCTGGTATCCAGGGTGTTGCGGTACAGAATACCAGCGGCAGTATCGAAGTAACCGAAAGTCCGGACAACCGTATTAGGATCCGGGGGGTTAAACGCTCCTACGGGTTTGATAATCCCTCATCGGTGAATATCAATGTACAGCGGTATACCAATACGATCTCGATCAAAACTGAATACCCCCAGGGGTGGAGCAGTTCGGTTTCGGTGGACTATGAAATTCAACTACCCGCGGGCATGGAAATCACCCTAGAAAACACCACGGGAAGTGTAGAAATACGCGGTTCGTTTGCCGTTCCCCAGGTGGCCGTTACGACCGGATCTATCGAGGTGTGGGAAACCCTGGCAGTAGGGGGCCTTCAGACGACCACCGGAAGCATCCGGGGCGAACTCTCCGGACTGATTGGGGATCAGGTGGAAATTCAGACTACCACCGGATCGATAAACCTTCGGCTGGATCCGGATATTAATTGCAGTATTGAGGCGGAAACGGTTACCGGGTCGTATACGAACCTGAGTACTCTAAATAAGGTTGAGGGAACCCCGCGGGTACTGAGGCTGCGAACCACTACCGGAAGTATTACCCTGAAAAACTGAGGGGTGTCCTCAGGAACCGAGCAAGTGTAGTTCAGTCCGGCCGATGGTAATGGAGTCCGCTGCAGAGAGGCGGACGTAGGTGCCGGGCTGAATTTTTTTTCCGTTTACATACACTCCGTTGGTGCTGTGCTGGTCGGTAATAAAATATGCGCTCTTGATCCGCTGGACCACGGCATGGTGCCGGGAGGTCAGGTTATCGCTGAGCACTATATCGCAATCCGGCGCCCGGCCGATGACGATACGGTCTGTTACCAGGGTCTTGTTCCCCCCGTAGCGCAGATACACCGACTCCGCCTTTTTTATCTTCGCCAGGCGTTCACCGAGGTTGCTTGAGCTGATGATGGTTTCTTTATCGTCCACTCCTGGATTGTACCCCGGTTTATTCCGAACCGCAATCCTTGGATCTACACCGCATTACGGCTTGCATTAATAGACGCGGCCATACTTTTAATGACTAATTTTTCGAAGGTCTCCTGGTTTGGAATGGTGGTTTCTTTTACAGGGTGATTCGAATGTCCCGCCATCCCCTGGTTTTTTTCCAGTTCACGTAACCGCGTTAATGCGTACTGCTGAATGACCTGACTTGGAAGAATGAGATTCTCCCGGAGTGCAATGGATTGCCGGATGGACGGATCGGTCTCAAGAAGGGAGGTCTGCCCGCTTATAGCTAGGAGTTTCTTCATGGTCCTTTCCGCCTCGTCATTAAGCAGGTTCCAGAACTCTCCGAATTGCGGATCCTCCCGGTGGTACCGGGTGAGGGCAAAGTAACTCTTTGAGAGGCTTTGCATGGAGTTTTCCACCAGGGTCCGGAAAAAGAGGTTCCCCTGGTAGAGCCGCTGGAAGGCCTGGGTGCGTTCCGGGGTACTCAGAACATTCAGGGCCCGTCCGAATCCGTAAAACCCGGGAACGTTCTGTTTCATTTGGCTCCAGGCACCCACGAAGGGAATGGCCCGGAGGTCTTCCAGGCGTAGACTTCTGTTGGATTTTCGTTTAGCTGGGCGGCTGCCGATGTTGGTTTTCCCGTAATACTGTAAGGGAGTCATCTGTTCAAGGTAGGGGACAAAGCTGGGATGGTTCCGTAGCTCAAGATATGCCTCCCGGGCAGCTATGGAGAGTTCCTGGAGATCCCCGCGCTCAGAGGTGCTCATGGTGGAATAGTCCCCGGGAAAGAGGTTGTTTTCGATTCCCGCGGATACAATCTGTTCAAGGTTGTAGGTGGCACTTTCGGGGGTACCGTAGAGGGAGCTAATGGTCTGTCCTTGAATGGTCAGCTGAATGGCACGGCTGTCTATTTCGGGTCCAAGGGAACGATAGAATTTGTGCGTATTTCCCCCGCCCCGGGCCGGTGGACCGCCTCTACCGTCAAAGAACTGAACCCGATATCCCTTGTTCTTGGAAACCAGGGTCAGGCGTTCCTTGGCTTGGTATATTTCCCAGTTGGCAGCTACATACCCCCCATCCTTGGTTCCGTCGGAGAACCCCAGCATGATGGTTTGGTTCTCCCTTCGGTTTATCAGGTGGCTGGTGTAGACCGGAGCTGTGTACAGCTGCTCCATGACGGACTGAGCAGCGTGGAGATCATCGATTGTTTCAAAAAGCGGTACGATGTCCAGTGGAAGGTTCTGGGTATCCAACCCTCCTAAGAGGGCTATGACCATAACCTCGAGAACGTTGGCTGCAGATTGGGTATTGCTGATTATGTAGCGGTGGCACCCAATTTCACCGTTCCTGGACTGAATTTCTTCTAAGGCTTCCACGGAACCGAGAATATCCTTCAGGATCTGGTTGTCATGATCTGCTAGTTCGGAGGTAATCTCTCTCCCGAGGCTTAGCCGCTGTTCCCGGGGCAGGCTGCGCATGTCTTGGATCGTATTTTCCAGGAGTGTGAAGCGCTCAGTCTCGCCAAGAGATAGGTAGTCCTCATGCCCGGTTATACCGTTTTTACCGATGATTTTCATGGCAGTTTCCATAAAATCACCATGAACACGACTATCCTGACGAATATCGAGGGTGGCAAAATGAAACCCGAAACTCTGTACGGTACAGATAAGACGTTCTACCCTGTCAACAAATAACCCCCGGTGCTCCTGGTTGACCAGTTTACGGATGGTAAGCAGATCCTCTACGAGCTCCTGACTGGACCGGTATCCCCGGTCCTCCAGTTCAACACAAAACGTTCCGTCCGAGGCTTTTTTCGGCACCCGGGAAAAGGGGTAGAGGGTGTGCTCGAGTCGTTCCTCTATGGAATCCATGAGCTCAATAACTCCTGGGAAGGTCAGCCGCCGACGGAGGCTGCGCACATCATGGAGGTACAGCTGGATTATGGAGGAGCGCAGGAGTTCCCCAACCTCCTTGGTGAGGTCCGAGGTCACATAGGGATTGCCATCCCTATCACCCCCGGGCCAGAATCCGAGTTCAATCCGGCCCGGAAGACGGATGGCGGCTTCGGTATCCCGACAGACCCTGGTAACCAGTCGTTGGTGTATGTCCGGAACAACCTGGTACATCACATGTTCCAAGATCCACATGAGTCCCTCGGCCTCTTCAAGGGGCGTCGGCTTTTCCCGGTTTTTGAACCGGGTCTGGCCCATTTGGAGCAGCAACTCATTGATAGACCGGATATCGTTGGATTCTAGACTTTTTGCGAGATCTGTGAGGATGGTGAGTACCTCATCGGTGTAGAACTGTGTCGGGTGGGCGGTCAAGACTATCCGTACTCGGTAGTCATTGATGAAAGCCTCGTAGTCCTCTATTCGCTCTTCCCGCTCTATCCGGTTGAGCACATCCTTCACACAGCCCGGACCTTGAATATCATGGATTTGTGAGAAGGCGGCATCCTCCAGGGCGTCAAAAAGAACCACCTGGCGCTCCACCAACCGCATAAAGCGAAACAGATCGTCCACGATAACCTGTTCATCCTCAATGCCCAGGCGCTCCCGGAAAAACTGGAGTACAATCTCCTTTGGGGCAGCACCCTTCTCCAGCTCCTGCTTGGCGTACTGGGTAAAAACCGGCAATAATAATCCGGAGGTCCGCACATCTTCAAAGGGAAGATTCAAAAAAAGGCCGTTGTACAGCTGAAACTTCATGTCCACATGTTCTTGGAAGGAATTAATACTATTCATATGTACTGATACTACTGTGTTTTGCCCTCGGAAATCCAGGGAAAAACCTCATAAAATTTGTTAACAATCATTCCCAGGATTAGTATTTTTAGATCATGGAACGGTATGCCTTTGACCCCGAAAAAGTTGATTCTCTCTTCGCGTTTCGAGATTTTTCCCAGGCAGAGGATCTGATACTGGAAGCTCTTTACGAGAATCCCGATGATCTACAGGCCATAACCTACGCCGGTATACTCTACACGGAGACCGGCCGCTTTGAGGAAGCGCGGAAAGCACTAGAGTACGTCCTGGCACGAGATCCCCGCAATCCTGATGCATGGGAGGCCCAGGGGGTTATTCATTTCAGGCGGGGTCAGATATATGAAGCTAAAAACGCCTTTATTGCCGCCCTGAAGAGTTTTCCCCGGATGGCGAGTGCATTTCGTAACTTGGGTGTATTGTACCGGCACGTGGGGGACCAAAAAAAGAGCATCACCTGTTTACAACTGGCCCGGGGATACAATCCCACCGACTACCTCACCCTGTACGCCTTGAGTTTCGGATTGATCGAAGAGCAGCGGAACGCTGAGGCTCGGGAGGTCCTGACCCTCATGATGGATCAGCCCCTTCCCCCGGATATCCTGGAATACGCCCAAACGCAATTAGCCAAGCTTGAAGAGAGCCGGTAACCAAAGAGGGGAAAGGCTTAGATAGTGCGCAAAAGAATGTAAACTACGCCAGATATAGGGGAACAACCAGAAACCCAACCCAGGGGTGGTGTCCCCCGGGTGAAAACTTACAACCTTTTGCGCACTACCGAAGGCTTACTGGCTTACTACTAGTGGGGTTTTTGCAGCACTCCGATTTGCAAGAACCAAACACGAGGCCAATACGAGTAAATCACTTCTATGCAAGTAATTACTTTTCTTCGTTTCCGTGCATGCCAATTGCAAACGACTTTCCCAATTGGCGATAGTAATAATGTATAAAAGGCTGTACTGTTGCCCGCCGG
Source organism: Spirochaeta lutea (assembly GCF_000758165.1). NCBI lineage: Bacteria > Pseudomonadati > Spirochaetota > Spirochaetia > Spirochaetales > Spirochaetaceae > Spirochaeta > Spirochaeta lutea. Next base: position 15,890 of record NZ_JNUP01000052.1, read on the forward strand.
CGCCACTCCCCATGATGCCGGCTCTGGGGGAGGTACGCCACTCCCCAGTTGGCCGGAGCTGAGGTGCGGAACTGCCCATTTGGCCGGACCCGAACCCGGGCTCCGGTGCAGATGGTGCAGATGGTGCAGATGGTGCTTGGCTGGCGCGGCTGTATCCGGTGACGTTTACCTTCTTCTATACGTGTTAAAACTGCCTCCGTCCAGCCCATCATTTCCCTAACCTAGCGAGTCACGAGCACGGTTAACATCCATCGCCCCTACCAAGGACCCCGGTTTCCCTGTCTCGTGTTACCTTCGAGGCTAACAAAGAGGCTAACAAAGAGGCTTTTCGCCCAAGGATGCTCGGAGGCTTGTCCCGCCCTACATCCCCGGCGAAAAATAGTTGGAAATCTCACCTATCTGATGTTGCAGCTCCTGCAGGCTCTTTTGGACGGCTTCTAGGCCGCCCTGGCGTGCCTTATTTTCTATCCGCAAGGCAGTTTCCGAGATGAGTGCAGCCCCGATGTTCAATGCACCGCCCTTAATGGTATGGGCCGCCCGGTGTAATACTGTCAGATCCCGGTTCTCCATGGCTTCATCCATTTCTTTCAGGAGATCAGCGGCTGAGGATGCAAATTCCCGAACCAGCATAAGGTAACTTCCTAGATCCCCATCAAGATCATCCAATATTCCCGGGGACGAGTGGAGGATATGGAACTCCGCCCCCCCGGGGGGGCGGTGGCTGGTTTGGATGTAGGATCCGGGAGGAACAAATTTTGCCATATAGTGGAGAAGGGTATGGCGGCCCAGGGGCTTGGAAAGGATGGTATTCATACCTGCAGCCAGTGCCCGAGCCTGATCCTCGGGGAATACATTCGCACTTAATCCGATGATGGGCGGCCCAAACCCCTGAGCCCGCAGCTCCTCAGTCGCCTGGTAGCCGTCCAGAACGGGCATTTGAATGTCCATGATTATGCAATCTACCGATGCTGATCGTACAAAATCCAGGGCCTCCTGCCCATGGGAAACACCGCTTACCTGCCAGCCTGCGCTCTCTAAATGCTTGCGGGTTAGGATTCGGTTCAGTTCATAATCCTCCACCAGGAGAACATGTGGGCCGCTATTCCAGCGTGGTTCTGTTTGAGGGGAGGACTCGGTCAGGGGAATAAAATCGTTGGTCGTCAACTCCCGTAATGCCAGGCTAGCCTCAAACCTGGACCCCTTGCCCGGGGTGCTTGTCAGCCGGATATTCCCATCCATCATTCTGGCGAGTCTCAGGGCGATGGCTGTTCCCAGCCCCGTACCGCCGTACATACGGGTTGTGCTCGGATCGGCCTGTTCGAAGGCGTCAAATATTTGTGCCTGACGTTCTAAGGGGATTCCAATGCCCGTATCCTCAACCACTATCCGCAACATCCCCGCGCCCTGATCCTGGCTCAGATACTCTACCCCCAGAGAAATGCTCCCCTCTTCAGTGAACTTTACGGCGTTACTCAGCAGATTATCCAGAATCTGCCGAAGCCGCAGGGAATCTCCTACCAGGTACCGGGGCAGTTGTTCATCCACACTGATGGTAAAATACAGCCCCTTATTTCTTGCCTGAATCCGGATATTTGAGGACACCACCTGGAGCATTTCATGAATATCGAAGGGATTAATCTCCAGTTCCAGTTTCCCGGCTTCAATCTTGGATATATCCAGAAGCTGATTAATAATCTCCAACAATCGCAGGGATTCGCTGCGTATCAACCGGATGTAGTGGGGTGCCTCCCTCCCTCCCGGTTCGTACTGCAATAACTCACAGAAACCCAGGATGCCGTTTAACGGGGTACGGATTTCATGGCTCATATTAGCCAAAAAGTTCCCCTTCGCAGTGCTGGCGGCCTTAGCGGCATCCAGGGCAGCCCGGAGATCTGCGGTTCTGCTGATAACCGTACGTTCGAGATTCTCCTGAACCTTATCCTGTTGCCGGAGAAGCTGCTTTAGCCGGTGGTTTAATCCCTCTGCCTGGCTGAATCCTGTGGAAAACTCACGGCCCAAATACAAGGCCTGGATGAATACGGAAAGCACTGTAAGGCTCGAAGGCAGGGTTCCCACATCAATTCCGTAGAACCATTGCAGAATAAATCCCCCCCCGGCTGCCTGGAGCAAAATAAAGCAGATGAGGAAGGTCAGCACACCCGGGGTCCGATCCCGCAGCTTCGGTACGACGAGCTGAACCGCCGCAATACTGTAGCCCATGGTAACCAGCAAAAACGGAACAATAGTCATCCACACCTGAGACTCGGGTAGCAGCAAAATAACGATGAGGATGAGTCCGGTGATCCAGCGCAGCAGGATGCGGATATGCCGAAGTTCCAGGCGTAGTATTTGTCGGCGGGTATACTCAAAAAAACAGTACATGGCCAATACGAAAGAAGCCGCGGATAGCCGTTCCACGATCCCTGAATTCAGCGCACCGAAGACGTGTGTCAATCCCTGGTGTCCGGAAATACCATGGTTAAAGGCGGAGAGCAGGGCGAAAAACCCGAGGAACACCGTGCTGTCTTCAATGGGCCTTACCAAGAAAAAGCCCACCAGGAACAGACCCAAGACCATCATACTCGCTAAATTAAGAATGTCCCCTGCCATGGATCGCAGGGCAATACTGGTGACATCCGATGTGAAGCCCAGCTGTACCGGCCCCGAGATTCCGCCGAAACCCTGGTAGGTGTCAAAGACATCGATTATCAGACGCATCCTGTCTCCGTCGGGGTAGGGGAACTCTAGTAGGGTTGATCCCCGGGAGGTTGAAATCCTATTCGGATGTTGTGAAGGTTCTGTATACCCCCCCGCAGCACCGTAGTTCCGGGCTTCTCCGGAGGTGTAGAGCATCTGACCATTTATCTCCACGGTGTAGGCTCCGTGAACCCTGCCGAGTAATAACGCTAAGACGCTGTTCTCGGGACCCGGGGGAAGATCGGTAATATCAAGCCTGTAGCGGGTCCCGATGTATCCGGGATACCCCTGGAAGTGATGCTCCCGCGGTCTGTTCGGTACGGGTATTTCCTGAAACGCGCTCTCCGTGGGAGTTTCGCCCTGCTTTAAGGGGGCTGCGTTCCAGGTTCCATGGAGGTTCAGGGGCGAAAAGGAAGTTTCTTGCCAATCACCCAAGGAAACCTGACCCCCCTGGGCTGATTCTCCGTGGGCGGGAAATACAAAGCCAGCAAGAACCCAGGTAAGCGTGCTAAGGAGGAAGAGAATTAGACGTTGATTTTTGTAGGCTGCTGTTCTTCCCATGCAATCCATTCTTCTATTGTATTCTCTAAATCTTTTCCCTGGGGACCTTGGGTGGAAATTTTCTCCAAAATCGCCCCCAGAGATTTCGGGTTGTATCCGGCCTCCTGACCGGGTAATTTACGGATGCCCCAGGATCCTAGGGTTGTTCTGGTTTCCCGGAGAACAGGATCGCCATTCAGGTCGGTCTCTACCGACCAAGCCTCAAGATTGGCTACTGCCGACTCTAGGCGGGCCCAGTGTTCCATCGACTTCGGATACACCCGATATACAACCGATTGGGTGAGGGAAGAGAGGCTCGGTATTTTCTTTCCCCGGGTAAGGGTTGGGAGAATTTTGAGGTCGGTAACCCGGATTCCCTTGGGTAAGGCCGCATTAATAGGGTCGATCATGCTACCGGCCTGGAGGGATCCGGCTAACTGGACAGCCATCACCTCGTGCCGGGACTCCATACCCAGGGGCAGGGCTTGGTTGAAATCCATCTTCGGTTTCGGATTGTAGTGCCCAGCCATCCACAGGGGTACATCGCATCGGATGAGAGCCTGTTCAAAGGCTCGGATTAACGAAAGATGGGACAGCAATGTCCCCATACCCAGTTTTTGAAACCTAAGGATGAGGGTATGACGGAGGGGAAGGATCTCCGCCTCAGAGTCTCGGGGGTCCTCTCGGGGCGTAGTGATGGTAGGCGCGGTTGAATCGGGGTTTTCTGGTTGATCCACCACCTGTACTGATTTTCCGCAGAGTCCGCAGTGGTCCCTGCAGACCGGTTCACACCGGAGGGAGTGTTCACCTGTACGGCTCTTTTGCCATTCCTTGGCAATGTAGCGGGGGCTTACGCCCAGTGAGATGGAATCCCAGGGAAGGATGGTGTCTTCAGGTTGTTTCGGTTCAAGGAGTTCATCTACCGGCCAAGATGCCTGTCGGATAACCTGCTCCCAGATGTCCCGCCGACAGCGGTCCTCCCATGAGTCGAAGCGCGCACCCTTCTGCCATGCTGCATAAATCAGGTCGCCAACCCGCTGATCTCCCAGGGAGATGATTCCTTCCAAGTATGACAGAAACCCTCCCTGGTAGGTAATTTTAATACCCCGGTCTGTATTATTGGTTTTTATGGTGTGGAGAATCTCCTGAGCCCGCTCCCAAGGGAGCATGCCTGCCCACTGGAAGGGGGTATGGGGTTTGGGCACAAAGGTGCCGATATTAACGTTGATCTTCATGCGGGTTTGCTGGCGAATTCTCTGGAGAAACATCCGTATTTCTTCAGCTTCATCCTCAACACCCGCCCCGGGGACGGGTAAACCCACCATAAAATAGAACTTAGCACTCTTCCAACCTCTGCGCTCCGCCTCGTGGAGAATCGCGATAATTCTCTGGACGGTTACGGTCTTGTTTAATACCCCTTGCCCGAAATCCGTGGGCGTCTCTACAGCAAAGGTAAGACCTCCACGTTTTCCATGACTCAACGCCTCTATAATCGGCAGGGTAAAGGATTCTACCTTGAGGCTGGGCAGCTGGAAGCTTACCCCTCTAGGCCCGAATTCCTGATTCAAGGATGAAATAAGGTCCCCTATCCCCGAGTAGTCCCCGGAGCTCAGGGACGACAGGGTAATACGCCGGTATCCCATGGTGTCAACGAGGTCGCGGACCTCCTCGGTAATCTGGGCTATGCTTTTCTGGCGGTAGGGACGGTAATAGTCTCCGGCATGACAGAACCGGCATCCCTGGGGACATCCCCTCATGATCTCTACCACCCCGTGTTCCTGAATAATCTTGTGGGGGGTTACCGGATACCGCAGGCGGAGGGCGTCTTGGGTGAATCCCGTCCAAACGGCACGGCGTACAGATTTAGTGCTTCCGGGAACCCAGATATTGGGATGATCCAGGAGCACCTGGCGTTGTTTCTCCCTGGCTGTCGCCAGGTTGGTATGGGAGTCTTGAATCCGGGCCAACTCTCTGTACAAATCTGGGACTACCTCTTCGGCTTCCCCGATAACGGCCCCGTCTATCACATGGTAATAGGGTAGGGGATTTGTCGTGCCCGGACCCCCGATGATAACCAGGGGGGCATCGGGGCGCCGGTCATGCCGGTGAACCGGAATTCCTCCTAGGTCCAGAATGGTCAGCATATTCGTGGCCGACAATTCATATCCCAGGGTAAATCCCAGTACATCCAATTCAGCCAAGGGAAGATATCCCTCAAGGGTGAAGAGAGGCAGACCCTCTTCACGGAGCAGGGTCTCGAAATCCTCCGCCGGTGCGAATACGCGTTGACAGCTGATACCGGGTAGATCGTTGATGATACTGTAGAGTATCTTCCAGGAATAGTTGGACATTCCGATCTCATACACGTCCGGGAAGATAATCGCTGTGGTAAATGAGGCATCGGGTTTTTCCCGTTGACCGAATTCTCCCCCGGTATAGTATCCCGGGTTCTTCACCCGGTGTAAAAGCTGCATGAGCTGCGTTTTATCGATTGATGACATCGCGCTACTGTATCAGGCTCTATCCCGAAGGCCAAGGGTCTTCTCCCGTTGGGGGGTCCGGCCCATGAGGCAGTAAATCCGGATGGGATTGGTTTTATTCCGCAACTTCACCTCTCCAACCTCGGAAAAATGGTACATCCCGTTGAGCTGGCGGTAGCCTGAATCCGTCATCAGAATATCACCGGGTTTGCTTATACTCTCGATACGGGCAGCGGTATTCACCGTGTCACCGATGACCGTATAATCAAGTCGGCTGATCCGCTTTGAGCCGAAGGAACCGCTCACCATTTCCCCGGAGTGCAGCCCCATGGAGATATCCGGAAACGGTATCCCCTCTGCTAACTGGGTGCCGATGTACTGCCGGATGCGCTCCCGAATACCTAGGCAGCACTCCGCTGCCCGGGAGAGGTGGTTTTCCCCGGAGAATAGAATCATGGCCGCATCACCGATGAATTTATCGATGATTCCGTTATAACCCATGGCCTCTTCGGCAATTTCATCAAAGTAACAGTTCAGCAGGGTGGTTATGGTTTCTGGCTTGGCGTGCTCGGAAATACTGGTGAACCCGCACACATCAACGAAACACACCGTTCCTTCGATACGCTCGCTGTGCTCCGTTGCGGAGTCGGCGGAAGACCCGTCAACCCGGCTTACCTCGGTAATATGTACCCCTGCCTTTGCCTGGGATGAATGGTGCTGACTCAGGAAGGTAATAACGGAGGGGTTTACATACATCTTCAGAAATTGGTTTTCTTTGCTGCTGCGGAGGGAGTTCTTTATTTCCTCCACAAACTGAAGGGTTTTATCCATGGTCTTCCGCAGGTCCTCAAAATCGATGGGCTTGGTGATGAAATCGAAGGCTCCGCGGTTCATGGAGGCCCGAATATTCTCCAAATCACCGTAGGCTGAAATCATTATCGTTTTGGTTATGGGATTAATCTCCTGAATATGATTCAACAGGGTCAAACCGTCCATCTGGGGCATATTGATGTCAGTAATAACTATGTCGATTTCAGGGTGATTTTTAAGGGTTTCCACCGCATCAAGGCCGTTTAGGGCGAACAAGAAGGTGAATTCACCCTCACGGATCTCCTTCCTAAACCGCTGGCGAATGAGGCGTTCTACACTTGGCTCGTCATCTACAACCAGAAAAGTACTCATGCTTCCTCTCTTATTTTTACAGGATGGTTTGTTCCCATTTCCCGGGCTATTGGCATGCAACACCCCAATGCCCCGGGAACCCCCTACCTGGATTTATCGTCTAGATTGAACAAATCCCGAAGCTCAGTAAAATCCAAGGGCTTGGGAATGAAACCGTTCGCTCCCTTTTCCTGGGACAGTCTGGAATACTGGTCGTTCTCATAGGCCGAAATCATATAAATGGGTGTTTTATCGTCTGTTTTACGAATATTCTCTAACAGCTCAAGCCCGCTCATACCCGGCATATTTATATCGGATAGTATCATGACTATATCCGCTTTTGAAGCATCAAAAAGTCCTACTGCTTCTTCCCCCGATCCCGCGTAGACAAACTCTAATAATCCGTCCCGTATCTCCCGGCGAAACCGCTGGGAAAAAAGCCGCGCAATGGCAGGCTCGTCATCAACTACAAGTATACGCATTCGAATCCTCCCGATCAAAAAAATAACCAAGACACTGCGTCATCGCTGGGTCTACAGGCCCCAGGACATGAGGCGCCGGGTTCCTAGCTGGGCCGTTTCCTCGGTATGGAAACAGTAAACTGGGTATAGCTTCCCTGGGCTGATTCCACATCAATGGTACCGCCGTGCTCATCCCGGATGATCTCAAAACTGATTGAGAGCCCCAAACCCGTGCCCTTTCCCGTGGGTTTAGTGGTGTAAAACGGGGTGAAGATATTCTCTAGGGCTTCCTGGGGAATACCGGTTCCGTTGTCCCGGACGATGATCTGAACCTGATCGCCGACCCCCCGGGTTGCGATATGGAGTGTCGGCTCATACGAGGCGTCGTTATTCGCCAGCCTCCTCTCGTTGGTAGCGTAGAATCCGTTGTTCATGAGATTCAGAAGGACCCTGGAGAAATCCGGCCGGACCATTTCGGCCTGGCCCGCTGATTCGTCCAGGTCCAGGGATATGGTGCATTTGAACTCCGAGTCCTGGGCGCGTAGTCCGTGGTAGGAGAGTTGTACGCATTCCTCGGCGACGGTGTTCACATCTTCCAGGGAGTGGATATTCGATCCGCCCCGGCTATGCATGAGCATGTTTTTTACAATCCGGTCTCCACGTTTTCCGTGTTCGTTGATGTCGTGCATATTCTGTACCAGCTCATCCATGAGGTAGGTCATATCTTCCCGGGTATCCTCATCCAGGGTGGGCAGGATGGTGGTGAGGTGTTGCCGGAGCTCCTCCACCAGTTCAACCGAGGACTCGCTGAAATTGGTCACAAAATTTAGGGGGTTCTTAATTTCATGGGCAATGCCGGCGGTGAGAGCCCCGAGGCTTGCCATTTTTTCCTGGACAATGATCTTCTTCTGGGCCTGGCGGAGATTTTCCAGAGCGCTTTCGGCCTGGTCCTTGAGGGTTGCCATTTCATCTCGCTGGGCCTTCATAGTATCCCGTGTATTGTGCAGATCCAATACCAGGCGTTCTAATTGCATCCGGTAGTAGTAGAGCATGAAGGTAAGTCCGAGAATCGCCACGATGAAATAGGGCAGGGAATCCATGGCCTGTTCAACCTCAACCACTACGGCGAAATAGATCATGAAGAAGCTCACCGCTAACCCCATGATAACCGAGGCGGCCCGGGCGACCAGAACCCCCGCGGCAGAAACAAAGGCCGTAACCAAGACCAACGCCGCGTAGTAGTGGAGATCCACCTTGCCCGCCGACTCCGGGAGAAAAAAGGTCTGAGCCATCCACACCACCGCGCTGATATACAGGAGACTCCCCAACCCGAAGTTGCGGCTTATACGGCCACGAAGGGTAAGAATTACCGTAACCACCATCCCTGCCAGACCGAGACTCGTCGCGATGATCATAGAGAGTGGACTTGAGGTAATATCCACAATCAGACCGAAGGTATTTGCAACGACAAATAACCCGGCGCTGGCAGCAAAGAGGGGAGACGAGATTTCGAAGGACTCTCGAATCAGGCCCTTAGCTGATGGTTGTTCCATGAAGACCTCCTAGGGTAATTTCATTCGGCAGGAGCCCGGCCGCATCATATCTCACCGCATATTGAACCTATGAGATTCGATCATTCAGCTCATCCTCCGGCGGACTGGGAGGGAAGCCTCCGTGTCTGTAAGGAGAGGCCCCCGGCTCCTGAATCTTTCGGTATATCAATTACCGTGTATCCCATTATAGGGAGAAGTTTATTGTTTTTGCCATATTTAATAAACGGGTGCATACTGTATCTATGAGCCACAGTAATCCCATAAAACCGGCTCATTACGCCGGTAGCTGGTATCCCCATTCACCCAGGCTGCTCCAAGAGCAGATCGGCCCCTGCCCGGAAGACCATCTTAGCATGAGATGGCAGCAACTGAAGCATCTCCCCGATGACTTTTTTCTGGATTTACCCCAGGAGCCGGAAGGCAAATCGGAAGGCAAACCGAAGGACAAACCGGAAGGCAACCCGAAGGGCCGTGCAAACCACAGCGCCGGGGTAGTGAAGGGCAGTGAGCCATTGGGGAAACCACCTGGGGATGAAATGACCCCCGAACCTTCGGTACCTATTCCGCCGGTCAGGGTCCGGGGGCCGGTGGTGGGCGGCATTCTCCCCCATGCCGGATTGCAATTCTCCGCACTCGGACAACTCAGTGTGCTCCGCCGTATCCATTGGAAGCCGGGCTTGGTGGTCATCCTTGCCCCAAGCCACCGGGTGCCCCTGCCTGCAGATACCATTATCACCACCCCATTCGGCGGTTACTCCACCCCCCTGGGGATCCTCCAGGGAATTCCGGTGGAATCTCATCATACCGGACACATTACCGTCCGGGCGGATCATCAGATAGCCGGGGCTGAACACGCCTTGGAATTGCTATTGCCGGGAATTGCAGCCCATCTGGGGATTGATCAACCCCTGGCTGGATTTATCCTTCCCAGCATTCATGAGATTACCGATCACTATCCGGATGACCCAAGCCCCTGGCTCACCCACGCCCGGGAAGCCCTAATCGCTGGGGTCAGCCGGTACTGCGAGCCGGAAAAGGTGCTCTGGTTGGTTAGTTCGGACTTTACCCACTATGGGCCGCGGTTCTCCTACACTCCGGCAGGAGCGGTGCAGTCTGACCCATCGGGGGTACTCCATGAAAGTTTCGTTTCCGACCACCGCATTGCCCAGAAGCTGAGTTCCCTGGACGCTACGGGAGCCTTCCATTCCTGGACAGACCGAAAGGCTACGATCTGCGGCCTGGTTCCTTCTCTGGTTATGGTGTCCGTGCTTCGGGAAATCTGGAACGGCCGGGTCGTGGGCCGTCAAGAATCCTCCTACACCTCCCTGGGAATCACGGGCATCTCCGGGGATGACGCCGATTTTGTGGCATACCGGGGTATCAGTCTGGGTCTACAGTAGCCGCTGTCCTTTTGGTCGGTGAAAAACGGGAGGACTGGAAAGGAGGTTTAGGTGGATTCGAATGCTTCTTCCCACAATACTGCTCTTATCGTCACATGGCTTGAGCAGGTGATTCAGAATTATGCCCGGACCGGGGGCACGGGGGCCGGGCAGCTCCTCAGCGACCCCGCGTTTCAGCCCCTGGCTAACAATCCGATCCTTCAGGAGAAGGCAGGGGCCTTTGTCACCCTTCGGGGAGGGCGGGTCGGTCCCGGAAATCTCCGGGGCTGTATCGGCAGGATAGAATCATCCCTGCCCCTGAAGGACACCCTGGGGGACATCGCCATAGACGCTGCCTTCAGGGATCCGCGGTTTCCTCCGGTATCCCCCGATGAGCTGCCGAAGATCAGTCTTGAAATAACCATCCTCTCCGAACCCCGGGCGATCTCATCCTGGGAGCAGATACAGCCCGGGCGGCACGGGATTATCTTGGCCGCCGATGGCCGCAGGGCCCTTTTTCTACCCCAGGTAGCAAGCGAACAGGGCTGGAGCCTGGAAGAAACCCTGGAGCAGCTCTGTCGCAAAGCGGGTCTGCCGCCCCGGCGGTTCCGTGAAGGCGGGGTGAGTTTCCGCATATTTGAAGGCCGGGTGATTCGACCATGAGCCAGGTACTGCAGTGCGATTTTTGTTGGAGGCGCTGTCGAATCCCCCCAGGAGAAACGGGATACTGCGGCATCCGGTATAACGACCATGGAGCGCTGCAAACCCGGGGCTACGGCTCGATCCTGCCCCCGGCCCTGGACCCCATAGAAAAAAAGCCCTTCTACCACGTCCTGCCGGGTACCCAGGCCTTCTCCATCGCTCAGCTGGGCTGTAACTTTCGCTGCGAATTCTGCCAAAACTACCGTATATCCCAAAAACCGTTTATAACCGACCAGGCCTTCCGCGCCCTGGAACAGTATACACCCCAGGGGGTCGTCAGCCGGGCACTGGCATCCCCCTGCAAAAGTCTTGCCTTTACCTACAGCGAACCGACGGTCTGGCAGGATTTCATGATCGACTGCGCATCCCTAGCAAAGGACGCGGGGCTGCACACCCTCATGGTGACCAACGGGGCCTTTACTACCCAGGCCCTGGAACGGATAGCCCCGGTGATGGATGCCATAAACATCGACCTGAAGGGGGACTCCCGGGTGTACCGGCAGCTCTGTCAGGCAGATGACGGTCCGGTGCGGGATCGAATCAAGGATATCCTCAAGGCCGGGGAAGCCGGCCCCTTCTTAGAGGTAACCACCCTGGTTATTCCGGACTGGGTTACTCCCGGTGTACTGGAATCCCTCTATGACTTTCTCGGAGAAGCCGGCGCCCCGGTGTGGCATCTGACGCACTTTGTTCCCCGGTACCGCAGCCGGGTAACCCGTACGAATGATTACGGTTCCTACCAGGAGCTCCTCAAGACCTTCCAGGCCCAGGGCCGGGTTCCCTATGTGTATGGTGATTTTACTGCGTCAGATAACCAGGCGGTTACATCGTGTCCGGACTGCGGCAGGGTCCTCATCCGCCGGACCGTGTTCCATCTCCGGGAACTCCATCTGGACAAGGGGTGCTGCGCCTTCTGCGGAGCAGCAATCCCCGGCATCTTTTAGAACCCTGGCTTGGAGCGCCAAAGGCTGCATCGTTTTCTGCCGGCGACACTGTCCCTGAATTGGTTCCAGAACCGCACCGCAACATCCTGGGGAGGATGCAAGCCTTGCACACGTGCGAACCGTACCCTGGGCGGTAGGGACCAGGGTAGCCCCGGAGCGGATCGTACCTATCCGGGCTGGCTGAACATCATTCATCAGCGAAACCGAGGTGCCGACGGCCTCCCAGTCAAAAAAAAAGCTCCATGGCGTTGCCATGGAGCCTCGTGTATGCGGCGGAAAGGACTTGAACCTTCACGGCCTTGCGGCCACCAGCCCCTCAAGCTGGCGTGTCTACCAATTTCACCACCGCCGCATTTGCGGTACAGTGGCGATAGTACGGAAAACCGCGCAGATTGTCAACACTGGAATGCAATGGAGGTTCATTGAAAACACCGTTTTGGATGAACCATGCCCCGGAAAGCAAAAGCAACGCATTTCAATGAAACGCGTTGCCTTGTCCTTTTTAGTGCGCATGCCAATTACCCACGGGTTTGTAATTGGCTCTAGGAAACCTTCATTTCTCCCAAGAGCTGTTCCAGTTGGTCCACATAGCTGCTAAAGAGATCCAGAGCCTTCTGAATGGGGTGGGGTTTACTCATATCCACACCGGCAACGGCCAGGCTGTCGATGGGGAATTGTGATCCGCCGGATTTCAGGAAACTGAAGTACTCCTCCCGTTCTGTTTTTCCACCGTGCATAACCCGTTGGGACAGGGTGATGGCAGCCGAGACTCCTGTGGCATACTTATACACATAGAATGCCCGGTAAAAGTGGGGTATTCGCAATCCCTCCAGGTCTGAATACTCCTCCAAAACGACCTCCGGCCCGAAATAGTCCTTGAGGAGCTGCATGTAGGTCGACCGGAGGGTATCCAGGGTAACGGGGTTGCCGGCTTCAGCCATCTCATGGGCTGATAGTTCAAACTCAGCGAACATGGTCTGCCGGTACAGGGTGGCCAGTATGTCATCAATCTGTTTATTCAGCAGATAGGCTTTCATCTTCGCGTCCTTGGTCTGGTTCATCATATGATGGAAGAGAAGCTGCTCGTTGAAGGTTGATGCTACCTCAGCCTCGAAAATGGTGTAGTTATAGTGGGGGAAGGGGTTGTTCCGCGAGGAATACCAGGAGTGCATGGAGTGTCCCCCTTCATGGGCAAGGGTAAACACATCCCGGAGCACCGTTTCCTGGTAATTCATAAGTATGTAGGGGTTCCCGTGAAAGCTTCCCGCTGAAAATGCCCCGGAACGCTTCCCTTTGTTCTCATACCGGTCAACCCAGCCTCCCAGCAGCCCGTTTCTGAGGGTGGTGCTGTATTCCTCTCCCAGGGGAGAAAGCGCTTGGGTAATGATGTCCACCGCCTCGTTGAAACTGGTTTTAGCTCTTACATTTTCAATGAGAGATACCTTGGTATCGTAGAGGTGGAGATCCTCAAGACCGAGGATCTTTTTCCGAAGGGCATAGTAGCCATGGAGTTTGGGGAGATTTGTTCGAACCGTAGCAATGAGATTTCGATACACCGTTTCCGGTACGTTGTCGGGAAACAGGGCAGCTGCCAGGGAGGACTCAAATTTCCTCGCCTTAGAGCGGAAGATATCCTGGTGGATACTACCGGTGTATAGGTTTGCCAGGGTGTTTTCGTGGGCTTGGTACACCGAATAAAACTGCTGGAAGCTTTTTTGCCGTACCGACCGGTCCTCATGCTGGAGGAGAAAGGCAAAGCTTGATTGACTTAAGGCAATCTCACCCTCTGGGGTCTGGATGGTGCCGAAATCCATATCCACGTCTGTTAATGAACCGAAGGCCTTTTGGGCGGTCTGAGCCGCTTCCGTCTGCAGGGCCAATAACCGTTCCTCGGATTCCGGTAGAATATGGGGTTTGTACCGCAACAGTTTTGTCAGGTACACCCGGTATTCCTCCATTTGCGGCTGATTGATGTAGTGTTGTAGGGTGGCTTCCGGAATCGCCTGTATTTCCGGGGCAATGAAGCTTGCCTCGGCCTCCGCCTTAGCACCGATCTGCATGACTCGAGCCTGTCGAGCTTGATTTTCGCTACTCCCGGCATCCTCTGCGTATTTTAGAAAGGCGTAGTAGGAGAGCCGCTCTGCGGTCTCTTCCATGGAAAAATGAAAATCCAGACAGGCCTTAAAATGATCCTGATCCTTGGCGAGGGTGCCTTTTAGGGTAGAATACCGGGCAATCTTATCCGAGAAGGCCTTAAAGTCGGCTTCCCACTGGGATTCGGATGTATACAGGGAGCCCAGGTCCCATGTATCAGCTGGGTTGATTTCGCTTCGGTTCGGAATGGTATTTGCCATAAAAAAATCCTTTCTGAGGGGTGCCGTCGTCGATAGAGCCCCCGGGGTTTATCAATAGTTATGAGGGTATTTCTAATTCAGGTAGCGCTTTAAGATTACCTTCGAGGGCAAGAAGCGCCTTTGCCCGGTGGGATATTCGCGCTTTGAGGGTTTCTGGAATTTCCGCTACCGTGCATCCCTGTTCGGGCAGATAAAAGAGGGGATCATAGCCAAATCCCGTCGTTCCCGCCGAGAGTTCAGTGGCAATCCGGCCTTCCCAGGTCTCCTGGCTTGCCAGAAATCTATCCTCACCTTGGTATAGAACCATACAACAGGTGTAGTGGGCCGCACGGTCTTGAACTCCGACTAGAAGCGAGAGCAGGTAGTGGTTTCGCTGGGTGTCACTGGAAACACCCTCTTCACCACCAAACCTGGCTGAATAGATCCCCGGCTTCCCGCCTAAGGCTTTCACATTGATGCCAGAATCGTCTGCCAAAATCGGAACCCCCGGTAGTCCCAGGGATTCTCGAAGCTCCCATAGGTGTTTAGCCTTACCCAGAGCATTCTGAAAAAAGGTCGTTCCAGTCTCCTCGAAGGCTTGATCTTCCTTCATTCCAAGGGCCTTGGGATGTCCGATGGCTAAACCGGGAAGGATCTGCTGTAGCTCTCCATGTTTATGATCATTGAAACTGCCGAATAAACATTGCATGCCTCTACTGTACCGGTAATTTACGGTGCATGCAATTAGGAGTTGTTTGCACCGCTCCTATTCCATGGGAGTTCCCGGGACGGTGGGGTTGGCTTAGCAACCAGTCTCACCGTCCACCGGACCCGGACTTATTCGGTAAACCGATCCCGGTTGAACAGCTTCCGTACCAGGGGGAGGACGCGTTCGGGGTTACGCCGGAGATAATAAATACCCGAATCTACCGACCCCTTGGGGATCCCAAGGACGGTAGCCAGAAACTTATTAGAGGGGAAGAGCCTAACCCCGGCCATCCGGCGCTGTAACCTGCTCAGTCTTCCGGTAACAACCTCCATGCTGGCTTTCCTGGAATACTTCCGATACTCCTCCGAAAGCCCCAGGCTTGCATGGATGCATTCCTCGCATTGGAGTTGATACCGCAAAAAATGCAGTTCGCTGGAGCGGTCGCTGAGTTTTGCATAGCGAGCACGGTCTTCAGCGAGTTCGGCTCTGATGAGATCCACCTTTTCGTGGAGCCACTCAGGTGATAATCCGGTAATCTCGGCAAATCTGTCGATGGTGGGGTCGTTCAACCAGGTGCTGAGTCTTAGGATCAGCAGGGTCATACGCCGGGAATCCGGGGATAATTCAAAGAACTCTTTCGCTTGCTGGGGTTTCGGCTCATGGGAACTCTGAAGACTACTGTCGATTCGATCTTCAATATCGCGCTGAACCGGGGTCTCATCGCAGCAGAGATCTTCCGGGTTTTCCATGGTTTGGGTATACCCTGCTAACTGGGAACGCCGTAGTTCTTTGATACGGTGAGATTTTAGGTAATCCCTCATATGGAATTGCATACAGCGATGCAAGTAGGGGAAGAACTCCCTTCCGTCGTATTCAAAACCGTCGATGGCGCGTTTTATCCTGGGAAGGCAGTCGCAGAGGTAGTCGTGCCAGAGATCATCATTGCCAGGGAAATACCTTCGCATCGTACTGTACACAAAAAGTAGACATGCCTGCACCACACCATCCGCCGCGATTTCCCGCCGTTTTAAGCGTAAAACCTCCCTGGTTATGTCTACTTTTTTCATTTGATCCTCCTGTAATAACCATGATCGTTATCGTTACCGACACCTCGTCCCATCCGGATGCGGATGCCGCAATACCTATTTCCGCCTCTAAAAGTGACTTTGCTTCAAAAAATTGAAAAACTCACCTAAAAGTTCGATGCGATCCACGACCGTGTCGAACCTACACAGAAAATATGGTTTAGGAGTGTTTGCTTACTATGATAGTGCTGATCCGTGCTCACAAAACCCTTTAATTGGACTAAGTAGAAACTACAAGGGTGCAAAAAAAAATGTAGTCCAGGTTGTTTTCTACCGCAATCTGAGAGGTCTATAATTGTGTAATATTACAAAAGTTTTTATAGTGACAGGACATTGGCCTGTATAAAAAAACATAAATGAGGGCAAATATATGCAAAAAATGAGTAATATAGTCAGTAAAATGAAGGGACGATCCTTGCTTACCCTCCGCGACTTTTCTGCTGAAGAGATTCGGGGCCTGCTGGAGCTCTCCCAGAGGGTTTCTCATGAACGTAAACAGGGGATCCGATCATCTCGTTTTACCGGCCACACCCTGGCCATTGTGTTCGAAAAACTCTCAACCCGTACCCGTAGCGCCTTTGAGACCGCATTCGGCGAAGAGGGGGGGTACCCGGTATTTTTGAGTCCCCAGGATATTCACCTCGGGGTGAAGGAGAGCCTTGAAGATACCGCCAGGGTTCTCGGCAGAATGTTCGATGCCATAGCCTTCCGCGGATTCAAGCAGAGTACCGCCGAAACCCTCGCATCATTTAGCGGGGTCCCGGTAATAAATGGCTTAACCGATCTCTATCATCCGACCCAAGCCTTGGCGGATATGCTCACCATTCAGCAGGAGTTCGGCAAACTGGAAGGCCTTAAGGTTTGTTATGTCGGGGATGGAAGAAACAATGTCGCTCATTCCTTACTTATTATCTGTGCGAAATTAGGGGTTCATTTTACCTGTATAGCACCCCAGGAACTTATGCCCCCCGAGGAGTGGGTTGAGGGGTCCCGCGCCTTGGCTGTTGCCACAGGAGCCACCCAAGAAATCACCTCGGAGATCGATGCAATCCAGGGGGCGGATGTTGTGTATACCGACGTATGGGTTTCCATGGGGGAGGAGGCTGAAAAGGAGCTGAGGGAACAGCTGCTTGCTCCCTTTCAGGTTACCCAGAACTTGATGACCAAGACTGGAAAACAACAGAGCATCTTCCTCCACTGTCTTCCCGCGGTTAAGGGCAAGGAGGTAGAAGAACAGGTTTTTGAGGGGCCCCAGAGTAGGGTCTGGGATCAGGCAGAGAACCGGAAACACACCATAAAGGCTGCATTGATGGCTTTTTTAGGGCTGGTAGATTAACCGGTGCTGATTTATAGTGTTGTGGTACGGGAACCATGATAAAGGTTGCGAATCAGGGTTTTTTATTACTATAATTTAGTACAGCTAAGGAGGGAGTGTCGTGGGAAATTGTAAAAAGGTACCAGTCTTCATTGTACTGCTCGTTGTTATGCTGGGGGTCCCGGCCCTAGGCGCTGCCCAAGAAACCGGAATTGGTGCAGAATCCAGTTACTTCGCAAAGACATTTTATATTCTAAAAATTGCTCCGCATACCGAGGGCTATCGGGTTACGTACTTGACCACAGCGGGAAAATCAGCAGTAACCTATCTTCCTATCAACTGGTTCACCTCCGCAGCAGGCAAGGCCGAGCTCATAGAGTCCCTAAATCCGTCCGTTCCCTACATGGATGTTTACTGGCAGGATGGGGAATTCTCTCATCTCCGGTTGTTTGTAAATCCAGATTATAATGATCCTTCCTGGATTGCCTTCCCCTCCGGGGTGAATGCCCAGGAGGAGTTTGCTACCGAGACCCTAGTTCTGCATTATAATCAGTAATAGGCACACAGGTTGTCCACCGACAGCTGGTAGAGTCTCTGGGGTATTGGCATAATACGGAGCATGCCAAATGAGGGGTGGCTCCGTTTGTAATCTTGAGACCGGCGTTAAAATCACCCTACACTACTGTACCGATTGAACGAGGGTATGCGCCGTTGTTAGGAATCTATCGAATAGGCTGTAAACCCCGGAACCATCTCGATGGTTGTGGCGTGCCGTCAATGGTGACGAATGGTTCGGGGACACCCGCTGACTCGCCACTAGGATGGCTAGGGTATTCCCGGTGTGATGTACAGGATGTTTCGTTCTGAGTAAGGTATTACCATGAAATATGTTGCAACTCCTTCTTCTCTTGTTGATTTGCTCCGCGACAGAGATTCGTTTTTTGTTATCGGCCATATTGAACCAGACGGAGACTGCATTTGCTCCGCCCTGGCGCTGTGTCATTTTCTCCATAGAATAGGAAAAACCGCGATTCCAATAAACGAGGGACCCTTTGACCGCCGTGAGATAGCAGAGTTTAAGGATTACTTTGAATCGGAAATCACCGAGGAGCTCTGGAATGAACACCGGGATGCTGCGGTAGTGGTGGTTGATTGTTCTACCCTGGACAGGATCGGAAGGATTGGCGGGCAACTCCGAGATATGCCGGTAGCAGTGATTGATCACCATACGGCAGGGGAGGATTTCGGCGATATACGGTTTATAAATCCTACTGCGCCGGCAACCAGTTTGTTGATTCAGCAGGTCATTGAGGATCTGGGAGAATCTCCTGATGCCGAAGAATCTGAGCTGATCTTCTTCGCCTTCGCCACGGATACCGGGTTTTTTCGGCATATCGACCAGGATTCGGCCCTTTCATTTGAGTATGTAAGCCGCTTGGTAGCAGCGGGAGCCTCTCCGAAGTATATGTATCAGCGGATTACCGGGGGAAAAACCCTGGAGAGTAAAAAACACTTGGGCTTTTTACTGCAAAAAGCTGACCTCGTGGCGGATTCCCGGGCCATCATTGTTACTGAAACGGCGGAGGAGACGGCACGGTTCGGTCGCCAGAACCGAGACTCCGATGGATTTTACCAGCATATGCTCTCTGTGGACGGGGTAGAGGCGGTGGCGATACTCCGTGAGAATGAGGACGGAAACATTACCGGCGGTTTGCGCTCTAAGCGTGTTTTAGATGTGGGAAAACTTGCCCAAGAATTCGGCGGCGGCGGCCACCAGCGAGCGGCGGGTTTCTCCACCCCGGGGGACCTGCATAAGATTCGTCAGGAGCTTACGGCGCGTCTGACTCAGCTTCTGGGCTGAGGTCCGCTCCGGCCGGAAAATCAGGGAAACACCAGGGAGAGCACCTCGTCCAGGGTTTCCACCAGGTGGATACTCAGCTGCCGCAGTACCTCCTGGGGCAGATCGTCCCTATCCTTATCATTCTGTTTCGGAAGAATAATCTCAGAAAGGTGATTTCGGTGGGCGGCCAGGACCTTTTCCTTGATTCCCCCAACGGGTAGAACCCTTCCGGTGAGGGTGATTTCTCCGGTCATGGCGATTCCCTGTTTCAGCGGTTTCTGGCTGAGGGCGGATATCATTGCACAAGTCAGGGTAATGCCTGCAGAGGGGCCGTCCTTGGGAATTGCCCCCTCGGGAACATGAACGTGCAGATCCTGTTTCTGGAGGCTATCCTCGGGGAGGCCTAAACTGGAAAGGCGTTGTTTGATGAGGGTTAGGGCTATACGGGCGCTTTCCTTCATAACATCACCCAGACTACCGGTGAGAACCAGTTCTCCCTTGCCCGGGAAGACCGCGGTCTCCACCGGCAGAAGTTTTCCTCCCACCTCAGTCCAGGCCATGCCGTTGGCGAGCCCCGGGAGCTGGGATGTCATGAGAATGTCACCGGTGCGTCTTGGTTTACCAAGGTAGGTATGGAGGTTAGCAACGTTTATCCGGTAGGGTTTGGACGGCTTCTCGGTTTCTTTCGGGGTATTCTGGACCTTTTCACGGGCGGTCTTCCGGAGAATTTTTGCGAGTTCACGCTCAAGATTTCGAACCCCGGACTCCATGGTATATCGGCTCACGGTAAGTTTGATTGCTTCATCGCTGATTTGAATCTCATCGGGGTTCAGGCCATGACGCTCAATCTGCCGGGGAATGAGAAACCGCTTGGCAATGGATCGTTTCTCGTTTTCTGTGTACCCAGGAATCTGTATAACCTCCATTCGATCCCTCAGGGCATAGGGGATGGTATGCAGACTGTTAGCGGTGGTTATAAAGATAACCTGGGATAGATCGAAGGGCAGTTCCAGGTAATGGTCTACAAAACTATTATTTTGTTCGGGATCGAGGACCTCTAACAGAGCAGAGGCAGGATCGCCTCGGTGATCCATGCCGATTTTATCAATCTCATCCAGCAGAAAAACGGGATTCGGCGTTCCGGCCTTTTTCATTCCCTGGATAATTTTCCCCGGTAGAGCGCCTACATAGGTGCGGCGGTGCCCCCGTATTTCCGCCTCATCCCTGACCCCTCCCAAGGAGATGCGAACAAACGCCCTGCCCATAGCATGGGCCACGGACCGTCCTAAGCTGGTTTTACCGGTGCCCGGGGGGCCGACAAAGCAGAGGATTGGACCCTTTGTATCGGTCTTTAATGACCGTACTGCTATATAGTCAAGTATCCGTTCCTTTGGTTCTTCAAGGCCGTAGTGTTCAGCCTCCAGGATGGTCTGAGCCTGTTCCAAGGAGGGGGCGGTTTCATCGGGTGTCTGGGTATCATCAGAGTTGCTGTCTTGGGGAACCACCCAGGGAAGGTCTGCCAGCCAATCCAGGTAAGTGCGTAGAATTCCGGCCTCGGGGGTGAAATTCTGTAGCCGTGCTAGCCGTTTGAGCTCTGAAGCCGCCCGGGTTTGGACCTCTTCAGGAAAGGGTTTAGATTGAAAGCGCTGCTCTAACTCTTTAACCCCCGAGGGATCATCCTCATCTTTCCCAAGCTCCTTATGCATTTCCTTAATCTGTTCGTTGAGAAAGTACTCCTTTTGATTCTGCTCCATCCTCTTTTTTACCCGGTCGGTGATAGATTTTTTCACCTCGAGGACCTCTTTTTCTGTTGCTAACAGAATGGCTGCGTTTTCCAGTCTGGCGAGAGCTTCAGTCTCCTGAAGCAGTTCAAGCTTTTCTGCGAAGGGCGCGGAGATGGCAGCGCCGCAGAGGCTGATGAGTTTATGGGGAGTTTCTGCTTTGGTAACCTGGGTAACCAGTTCCTTGGGAAGTCGTTTGCTCTGTTTTGCAAATCCCTCGAATTCTTCCTGGAGGGCGCGCATCCGGAAGGCAATCTCATCGGAGACTGAGGTGTCCTCATCCAGGGGATTGAAGAGGGCGGTGAAGGGTTCCGCGGTCTGTTTGAGATCATGGAATACTGCACGTTCAAGTCCCTCAAGAAGTACTCGGCTGGTGTTATTCGGCAGTTTCATGATTTGAACAATTCTACAAACCGTCCCGGTGGAAAACACTGTTTCTTTTGAAGGGCTGCTTTCCTGATCCTTGACGTACCCCACGAATAAACGCCGTCCCGATGTCAATGCTGCTTCTACCGCAGCTACCGCTGTAGGCTTGGTCAGGTAAATGGGTACGGTGGAATGAGGAAAGATTACTGCATCCCTTAGTGCAATGAACGGAAGCTCCTGGAGTGGTTTTTTATCATTCTTATCAAATAATCCCATGACTGAAATTCCTATAAAGTAAAGCGGCGTATGCGGCTTTTGTGGCCACCGCATACGCCGCGTCTCATGCTTTCGAGGTGTTGGTATTCCCTAGGCCGTTTTCTGACCGATCTGAATTTCAGGACCTTCCTCGCCTTCAATTACCTTCCGGGTGATAACAACGGTTTTCTCTCCTTCAATGGAGGGAATATCGAACATGATGTCCATCATTACGTTCTCTACGATGGCGCGCAGCCCCCGTGCCCCGGTTTTTTGGGCTATAGCCTTTTGGGCGATTGCCTGGATGGCATCCTCGGTAAAATCTAACTCGACGTTGTCAAGTTTGAGGGAAGCCTTAAACTGCCTGATGATACTGTTGCGGGGTTCGACGAGGATCCGGGTGAGATCTTCCTCTGTCAGTTCGTTCAGGTTTACATGAATCGGCAGGCGCCCTACAAATTCGGGGATGAGACCGAACTTGATCAGATCCTCGGGATGGAGCTGTTTAAACAGTTCCTGGGTATCCCGTATGGTGCCGTGCACCTGGGCGCCGAATCCCATGGGTTGTTTGGAAACCCGGTTCTCGATGATTTTTTCCATACCCACGAAGGCTCCCCCACAGATGAAGAGGATGTTCTGGGTATTTATCCGGATCATCTCCTGGTTGGGATGCTTCCGGCCCCCCTGGGGCGGTACCGATGCGACGGTTCCTTCAATGATCTTTAGCAGGGCCTGTTGTACACCCTCCCCTGAAACATCCCGGGTAATAGAGACGTTTTGAGTCTTGCGGCCGATTTTGTCGATCTCATCAATGTACACGATCCCTACTTCCGCTGCGGATACATTGTGTCCTGAGGCGTGCAGGAGTTTGAGAAGAATATTCTCCACGTCCTCTCCCACATATCCGGCTTCGGTGAGGGTCGTGGCATCGGCGATAGCGAAGGGAACCTGGAGCTTTTTAGCCAGGGCCCGGGCCAGGAGGGTTTTTCCGCTACCAGTGGGTCCCAGGAGAAGGACGTTGGATTTTTCCAGCTCAACGTCTACGGCTTCGGTATCCTTTTTTTGAATAATCCGTTTGTAATGATTGTACACGGCCACGGAGAGAACCTTTTTGGCTTGTTCCTGACCTACCACATATTCATCAAGATATTCTTTTATTTCTTTGGGATTCGGTACAGATTCAATGAATTCCACTCCGGAAACGATTTGTTCCTCAGTGAGCATGGTATTGCAGACGCGAACACATTCATCGCAGATGTACACCCCATGTCCGGCAATAAGCTTTCGTGCGTGATCCGCTGTCTTTCCACAGAAAGAACATACCCGTGGTTGTTCGCCTTTTTTATTCATCACTTCCCCTAACCAGAACCCGGTCAACGATACCGTATTCTACACTCTCCTTAGCACCAAGGAAATAATCCCGCTCCATATCCCGCGTTATCTGCTCTTCAGGTTTGCCGGTGTGTTTGGAGAATATGGAAATGAGCATCTGCTTTAAGCGGAGGATTTCCTTCGCTTGGATGCCGATGTCTGAAGCCTGTCCTTGAGCGCCCCCCCAGGGTTGATGAATGAGTACCCGGGAACTGGGAAGGGCGAGGCGTTTTCCCGGAGCACCGCTGGCAAGGAGGACTGCACCCATACTGGCAGCCTGTCCCATACAGATGGTTTGAACATCCGGGCGTATATACTGAATGGTGTCGTAGATTGCCAGGCCGGCTGTTACTGAACCGCCGGGTGAATTTATATACAGGCTAATATCCTTGTCTGGATCAACAGACTCGCAGAACAGAAGCTGTGCAACAATGAGGTCCGCATTTACATCATGTATCTCGCCGTCTAAAAAGATAATTCGATCTTTTAAGAGGCGGGAATAAATATCGTAGGAGCGTTCGCCTGATCCTGTCTGTTCAACTACTATGGGAACCAGATTACTGTTTTGTACATTCATGAGTCGTCCTTATGGTTTTTCGTGGGAGGCTTCTCAAGATCCCAAAACTCAGGATCCCAACTACAACAGCCTCGCGCAAAACTACGAATCATTCAGCTCTTCTGGGAAGGAACTGATGCCATCTCCTGTTCTGCGCCGCCCCCGGAGAACGTGCTCCGGGGTGCGTGGACTCAATTTACTGATTCTGCTGCATCAAGTCCAGAAATTTTACCTTCTTGCCCTTCTTCACGGTGTTGCTTTCCAAGAGCTTATCAAACAGTTTACGTTCTTTTATGTCGTGCCGGAGGTAGTCCAGGAGATTATTTTTTTCAAAGTATTCCCGGGTTTCTTCTTCGCTCATGGATGAACCCTCAGCCTGCTTTGTGATTTCCTGGGCGACCTCATCTTCGGTGGCTTCGATCTCCTGTTCCTCAATGAGTTTTTGGACGATCAATTGGCCCTTCAGGCGTTTTTCAGCTGCAGGCCTCCATTCATCATAGAGGGTTTCTTTGCTGGATCCCTGAGCTTGAAGTACCTGGAGCACCAGACCTTCATTGCCGCCGAACTGTCGAAGGAAGTTCTGCCAATGGGCATCCAGTTCCGCCTGAACCATGCTTTGGGGGAGTGAAACCGGATTTTTCTCTACCAAGGCGTCCACCAGGGCATTGATCTTTGTCTCGCGTACCTTGGCCTGGGCTGATTCTTTCAGGCGTGTTTCAATATCCTTTTTGAGATCGGCGAGGGTTTCAAATTTGTCATCGATATCCTGGGCAAGTTCGTCGTCCAATTCGGGGAGATCCCGGACCTTGACCTTGGTCAGGGTTATCTTGAGGGTGACGGTTTTTCCGGCTAGTTCCTTGTTCTCATCGTCTTCCTGGTATGTCTTGGTGATGGTTTTCTCATCACCGACGTTCATGCCGATGACATCATCATCAATTTTGTAGGTGTTGTATCCTGAACCGATGGTGAAGGAGAAATCTTCCCGCTGGGTGCCGTCCTTTTCTGCGCCGGTTTCATCTAATTCTACAAAATTCACCGTTACGATGTGATCCTTGGCTGCGGGAACGTCATTTTTTTCGGCAACAATGGCATTCTGCTCCTGTAAGGACTGTAGTTCGCGTTGGATATCCTCTTTCCCCACAGATACCTGAGGTTCTTCTACGGTGAAGCCCGTGGACTCTTTGACCTCAACCTTGGGGAATACGTCGTATGCAACGGTGAACGAGAAATCTTTCTCGGGATCGAAGGCCAAATCAGATTCGAGCTGGGGAGTTGAGTAGTGCAGGGGGCGCTGGTCAATCTCCTGGAAGAGGGTGCCGAGAGCCTTTTCTATCAAATTCTGGGCGGTCTCCATCTTCATACTCTCACCGAATTTGGTTTCCAGTATCGAGGTGGGTACCTTGCCGGGACGGAATCCCTTGATTTGAGCTTTTTTTGCGTAGGTCTTCAACAGGTCGGTATAAGCGTTTTTCGCTTCCTTCTGCTCAATGGTTACTGAGAGCTTAACAGCTGAGTTATCAAGCTCTTCGATATGCTTTTCTTTGATCATGCCTCACTATCCTTTTCTCGTGTTTTTTTGGTGAGGGAGGGCCTTCGAAGGTGGCTGACAGCTGCACGGTTGCCCTGTCCACTCGTTTTACGCGTTATGAATATAAAAAAAGCGATCCGGTTCCACCGAATCGCTTGTGAAAGAGAGCGGGAGACGAGATTCGAACTCGCGACATCCACCTTGGCAAGGTGGAGCTCTACCACTGAGCTACTCCCGCATAACTTTTGACTGCGGCGTTCTCTGCACAAGCAGTCATTGCATCCCACGACCCTTACTGAGGGTGGAATGCGAGAGAAGGGACTCGAACCCTTACACCGTTAGGCACTAGATCCTAAATCTAGCGTGTCTACCAATTCCACCACTCTCGCAACGGTACTGCGAGATACTACAGATTTTGTTCGGATGAGTCAATCGGATTTACCGATTTTATCACCCTATGAGCCGTGAAGGGATCGAACCTTCGACCCGCAGATTAAGAGTCTGCTGCTCTACCAGCTGAGCTAACGGCCCTGGTACACTATGACGGTGGGAATATACCAGCTACCGTCTGTTTTGTAAAGTTTCCCTTTCGCTGTTGGGAATACCACCAACCTGGGGAAAATAACGCGCCCGGCAGGATTCGAACCTGCGACCCACGGATTCGAAGTCCGGCACTCTATCCAGCTGAGCTACGGACGCGTGTAAGGGTGGCTGACGGGACTCGAACCCGCAACAACCAGAACCACAATCTGGGGCTCTACCATTGAACTACAGCCACCACGTCGTAGGTTGCAATATGTATATTATTTCCCGGGTAATGTCAAGGCAACCAGGCTATAAATACGCTTCCAGGAAACCCGTCGACCCTGGAGGTTCTGGGATAGGGTTGAGAGCCGGTGTACCTCCTCCTTGGGAAGAACCGTGGATGCAGCCTCGTAAAAGGGAGAATAGCCTGGGGTCTGGCCCTCGGGGCTGCCAAACCAGCCGAGGATATCCTGGGAGTTGATCCGCCGGTCTCCGGGTATGGTAAGGGTCTCGGATGCTGCAACCTGCAGACCCGCTTCATGGGCAAGGGCACTCAAGGTTTCACCGTCCCACCCCAGGGATGGCATCCCGGATGCATAGAGGATCGATTCCACCTGTTCTACCCGGTGTATGGCCTCCTCAGGGGCGTTAATTTGATGCAGTAGACCGGAGAGGCGTTGTGACTCCCGGGGGATTAGTTCTACCAGAATGATTTTTCCCTGGGGTGAAAGAATCTCCTTCAGCAGGGATAGGCGTTGTACCCCCTGGCTATATCCCTGGTTGGTAAGCAGGAATCCTATCTCTCCCCGGGATAGAATTCCGTCGAAGTGTAAATCCGGATAGCGGGACCGGAGCATGGCATTAAAATCCCCTGGAAGACCCTGGAAAAGCTCCGGTTGTTGGAGAAGATCGAGATATTGAGCGGCTTGCTGGGCCTGTTGGGTTGCGTCTTGGCTGGCAAAGCGGGCCCAAACCATACCCTCGGGACAGCGACGGAGTGCTTCCCAGAGGAAGAGCAGGGATTGGCTGCCGTCAATCAGCAACCGATGGTGGCGGGGCGGTTCGAGCTGGGCGAAAACTGCGTCCCGCAACCCCAGGAGGTGGTCGGGATGAATCTGTTCTGACCGGCGAATCCATGCCTGGATGCGGGGGTTTTCCGGTGTGTAGGTAAGGTGCTCCGGGGTGCTGTCCCAGATGGCTTCACTTAACTGGATTTCTCGGCGCTGGTGTACCTGGCCGGCGATGGAGGCCTCGTACCCCAGTTTTCCCGGTTGGTAAAAAATTCGTCCCTGGAAACCCTTGGGTAGATAGGCTTGGGCGGTCCAATGTTCTGCATAGGCATGGGGATACTGGTATCCCTGACCGTGTCCGAAGCCGTGTTTATCCCTGCTGGAATCCCGGAGGTGATTGGGAACCTCGGAATCCCGGGGTTCGTCCTGGGCTGTGAGGGCGTCGAAATACCCCAGGGCGGAGTTGCTTTTGGGGGCCGTGGAGAGGTAGAGGGCTGCCTGGGTAAGGAAGAACTGACCCTCGGGCATGCCGACCCGTTCAAAGGCACTGGCTGCGGCCTCCACTATGGGCAGCGCCTGGGGGTCGGCAAGACCAATGTCTTCGCTGGCGCTTATGAGCATCCGCCGAAAGATGAACCGGGGGCTCTCCCCGGCCTTGATCATTCTGGCCATCCAGAACAGGGCTGCATCGGGATCGGAGCCACGGATGCTCTTTATAAAGGCGCTAATAATGTCAAAGTGGTAATCGCCTTCTTTGTCATAGAGTACCGCCCGTTCCTGAATACTCTCCTCGGCGGTAGCTAAATCTATGTGTATCGGGGTATCCTTGGGGGGAGGAAACCGCTCGGGGGTGGTTTCCACTGCCAGTTCCAGGGCGTTCAGCAAGCTTCGGGCATCCCCGGCTGCAGTGTCTACAAGATGATCCATAGCGGTTTCATCGATAGTTATGGTATAGTTTCCATATCCCCGGTGGGGATCTTGTATAGCCTGCCAGGCAATTGCTTGAAGATCGATGCGTGTCAGAGGCTTGAGTTGGAATATCCTGCTCCGGGAAACCAGGGCTCGGTTTACCTCAAAAAACGGGTTTTCTGTGGTGGCGCCGATTAGTATTACGGTGCCGTTTTCTACCCAGGGCAGCAAGGCATCCTGCTGGCTCTTATTCCATCGGTGCACCTCGTCGACGAAGAGGATGGTTTTTCGGTTGTACAGGCTGTGGCGTTCCTGGGCATCGGCAATAGCCTGACGCACCTCCTTGACCCCGGACAGGACGGCATTCAGGGATATGAAATGGCTCTTTGTGGTGTTGGCTATGACCCGGGCCAGGGTCGTTTTTCCGGTTCCCGGCGGTCCGGAGAAAATGAGACTGCTTAGTTGGTCAGCCTGAATGGCCCGACGCAGAAGACGTCCTGGGCCGAGGATATGATCCTGGCCTATGTATTCATGGATGGTACGGGGACGCATCCGGGAAGCCAGTGGTTCGTCTTGTGCCTGGTTTACATCTTGATTAAACAGAGGGGTGGATTCCTGTCCCATTTCCGCACTATACCATAAGATTGGAAGGTAATACCATGTTCAGCCTGCGACAATACATCACATCACCGGGATACACGGGTATTCGGACAATCCGCTGGGGGGTGGGGCTCCTGGTGGCGGTGTGGTTGCTACACCCGCAGATTCTTTCCGGCCAGGCTGTTCAACCAGAATTGTGGATTCCTCGGGAAATTCTGGCATCCGAGGGGCCGGTCAGAAGCGGGCAGTCCAGTCTGGCCATGCTTCGTCAGAAGCATAGCCAGGACTTATTGGTTTTTTGGGCTATGGAGCCCAAGGAGTTTTTTACCAAGAAAGCGGCGTTCATGGCATCCCTCCAGGATTACCAACATGCGGTAGACGGCATCCTGAAGAGCCTGGTGTCAATTCAGCCGGGAACTGCCCCCGGGGGGGGAGACGGTCAGGAAACGCGGATTGGGTTCTGGCAGTGGCTGTACGGGAGGGATGTGCTGCCGGATTGGGTAGCCTCCGCAGTCGACGCTCAACTGCCCTTGAAGAGCCCTACTGAACCGACAAGTCGGTCGGATACCGCTGGCGCGGGGGAAGGTGAATCGGGAGGGATTCCGGGTACTCTCAAAGGGTTTCCACCCCGGATTGAAGGGGCTTTCCCCTCGGGGGGTGATGAAGATGCCCAAAACCTGTTCCGTGCGGCGGCAACCTGGGTTAACCACCTTGGGGAGTCGGGAGATGTGCTGCTCCAGGCTGGATTCGCCATTGCCGAGGGTTTCGCTCTTAGTGCCGGTTCCTCCCGTGGGTCGGGTAGAGAAGGGGCGGAGGGTGATGGTGTTTCCCAGGAATCCGTCCCGGCGTTATCTTCCCGGGACTTTCAGAATATCATGGTACAGGCGGGACAGGTTATAACCCGGTGGGGGTATCCCCGGGGTGGAATTCTCCAATGGTACTATGCATTACCGCTCATTAAGGCATTGGAATCACCCTATACTAAAATCCTCCGATGGCATCCATCCTGGAAGGCTGTGAGGCTGTACCATTGGATGCTAAAGACTGTGGATCTGCTCTCCCAGGAGGCTGAGGCTTCCTTGCGGCACGGGTTATCCCAGGGGCTGCTCGACATGGGGGGCGGCTGGTCGGATGCGTGGAATCCCATGATTTCCCTTACCGAGGGAGATTGGGAGCTGCTCAAGCGGGACCAGCAGGATAAGTACAACGGTCTGGTTCGCCGGGGGGGCAGGATCGGTGCAGAAACCCAGCTGCATTGGCGTGTTATTCCGGGACTGTTTACCCGGTACACCTTGTTATCCCTTTCTGCCCAGGAGCAGCCTGCCGGGTTTTTACGATCCAGGGATGGTATAATCCTGGAACCTGGACGGAGGCAGCTTCTGCTTGCTGCGGATGAGGAGGGGTACCTTACCTGGTCTACCTACATGGAGGAAGTGCTTGGGGAAGCCGGATTGGAGGATGTTCTCGGTCCTGGGGTGGATTCTCGGATTTCCACCCTGCGTTGGCTCAGGGACCTGGCGGAACAGGGTGGACGGTATCTCGCCGGTAGTGCCGAAGAGCAGTTATCCTTCTTGCTGAAATTTAATAACCTTTGTTTTCCCGGTCAGGAGACCCTGTACATCTCCGAGGTTGCCAATACGGCTGCACAAACCGGTATATTCCTGTCTTTGGAGGCGGCGGCGCACCTATCTCGGGAGCTGGGGATTGAGGGATTTGCACACCTGGACGCCGCAGACCTGGATGCCGCGGACCCGGACGCCGCGGATCATCCCGGCGGACCCGGTTTGACGGATGACCAAGGCGAGACAGCAAGCCATGCCCCCCCGGCAAGGGACGGGTGGGGTACCATCCGAGGCGACGAGGCCGGTGATGGGAAGCCGTCTCGGGGGACCAACCCTGGATTCCCGGGAAGCGGTACGGTTCCGGGGGGTCTCAGGACCGGTCCAACGACGGACCCGGCCGCATCCTCCGACGGGGCAGGTGTTCAGGCTAGGGGTATGACTGAGCCGCGGTTTGCTGCTCTGTGGGTACAGTTCGGGCCCCTGCTTCTTCAGCGTACCGAGGGGGGCGACCAGATTAACCTCCTGGACCGCTTGCTCATGGGGATACGCGCCGGGGTCCGGCAGATTTTGTCCGACGCTCGGCCGGAAGATCCCCTGGTTGTTGCACGATTGAGGGTAAGCGACTGGATTTTGGAGCAGGCCAGGTGGTATGTCATTTCGCCCCAGCAGGCAGTGACGGCACTCGCCATGATTTGGGAATCTCCCGGGAGCGTTCCGGCGGTTCTTGAGAGCTTGCATCTGGCTACCTGGGGGGCGGAAGCGGGTTCTTGGCCTCCCGAGGCCTTTGCCCAGGATTTTTGGAGCTGGAAGGCTCTTCGTTCCCGGAAATCGGGAGATGGAATGTGATGAAGGAGGTTTCGGTGGGGAAACAGGTCTGGATAGTGTTAGTAGCAATGACCCTGGGGTTATCGGGCTGTGGCGGAGAGCGGGGTGATACCCCCGAGGTTTCCGATCCCAGCCAGGAGGCTCCCCGGGAAGTGGTATCCGAGGAAGGTGGAATTCCCGAACCTGAGCCCCTGGTATACACCGACTACCCTCCCATCGGGATATCCCTATCCTCTCAAAATTCGGGATCATCCGAGGCAACTCGGTACCTCTCCTTTCCCCCGCCGCCGGTTTTACCGGAAATTCTGGATCCTGCCGATGTGTTGACGACGGAATCCAGTCTGGAATTTCCGGGAGCCGCCGCCCCGATTGAAGACCTATCCTTCGCGGTACCCGCGGGGCCCGGACTTTTGGTGTTATCCGGACCGGTGATACGGGGGTATGCGGTATCTGGGGATGAGCTTGCCCAGGGCCTCGCCGAGGGCGGCGGGGACCGGTTTTGGGCCGGATTAAACCTCCGCTGGACAGCAGTCCTTGATGGACCGGTATTTCCCGAATTAGTGGTTTCCCGGGGGAAGACACTCTACCTCGGTGTTGCCGGATTCGGTGTCGTGGCCCTAGACAGTTCAGCGGGTTCGGTCCTCTGGGCCTATGGAAGTTCCGAGGTCGGTCTCTCCGGGTTCATTCTGCTCGATGGGATTATCTACATCCGGGAGGGCACCGACTTGGTAGGAATATCCGCAGCCCGGGGCCGGGAGGTGCTGCGTAGTCCGGGGCTTCCCGAGGGAGGCGGCCGGATGACCCTGTGGGATGAGCGGATTCTCTCCCTGGAGGGGGAGGATGGAATTCGTATTCTGGCGCTCTCCCGGGGGTATTCGGCCGATGGTGTGTTGGAGTCGGTGAAATTGTCTCCCCTGAAGCTCGGACCCGTCCAGGCTCTCTGGCAGCTGGAGGGTAGGGGAATTCTTGCAGCGGTTAGCAAGGATCAGGATCTGACCATGTACCTGCTGCACCCCCTCCCGGAGCCGTCCCCAGGGGCAGATTCGTCTACCGGGGGAGATTCGTCTACCGGGGCAGATTCGTCTACCGGGGCAGATTCGTCTACCGGGCCGGCCCAAGGAAGTACCAACCGGACACCCCGGGCCGAGGTGTTGTGGCAGAAGAGTATCGCCCCGGAGCCGGGGTTGCAGGTGGTTGCCTTTGCCCATATAGCGGCTTCCCGACCCCGGGAGAATACCCCCCGTGAGTATTCACCACGGAGCAGTACGGTCTGGCCCGGATTGGTTCTGGGTTTTTCTCAGGGTGATTCTACTGCCGGGGAGGACAGCGGGGTGGTAGTTCTGCACAGTATGGCCGGAGCGTCCCTAGCCGAATTCCCCGGAGCAACCCTCGTTGAAGATTTGATTGCCTCACCCGACGGGCTGCTGGGTCTGCAGGATTCACGCACCTTGGTGCGCCTTGTCCTACCCTCGGAAAACTTGGGGGTCTCCGCACGTCTCACCACCGAGCCCTTGCAGAATGAAGTAACGGCCCCTGCTCAGGTGTTTGGAACCCAGGGCCTGGGAATCTCCCAAAAAACGGCCCTGGCTGTTTTGCCCTTGCTCGCCGCCCCTTCCCCAAATCTGGGTACGGCAGACCGGGGAACCGCCCCTAGGGCGGATCATATTTTCGGATTGCCGGAGGATGGGATCGCGGAGGGGATCCGCTACGATTTTCCTGTTGCTGATCTGCCGGTGACTCGGCCGATAAGCATTTCCACTCCCGGTGTGTATCGGTTTGAATTGCCCGCCCATAACCAGGCCCCACTGCGTATTCTCATTGCCGAGGAGGACGGAGCAGTGCAAGCCGACAATCTTAACAAGGTGTCCCTGGACGACCGGCTGCAGATTTCAGCAAGCCCGGACCGGCCCCTCACCCTTACCCTGGAATGGAGCGGCAGCGCGGAGCGTCAGGGCTATGCGGTGGGATCACTCCAGATGCGGCGCATCCGGTAGTCATCTGTGGATGGTTCATTTAAAACGCTGGTTTGTACGGACCCTGGGCGGAGTCTCTCAAAGCCAATCACTGAAATGATGTAGTAGTGCGCAAAAGGTTGTACACTACACCAGGTATAGTGGCCTATTCCGGGGACCAACCCGGGGATAGTGTCGCCAGGGTGAAAAGTTACAACCTTTTGCGCACTAAAAAATGATTTGATAGTGCATAAAAGGTTGTAAACTACCCCGGATAGAGCAGGACTGCCTGGGCTTAGGCACCAGGGACAGCGCCGCCGCCGTGCAGGGGTTTAATCCCATGGGCACATTACCGGGGTTACCCCTCCTCACTTTCTCCAGAAAGGGCAGGACCCGCTTCTCTGGCCGCTTCAGTGTATTCCTTCTCAGCTTCTTGGAGCAGGTCGGAGGTCTTGTCCAGCTGGGCCTGTTTTTCTGTAATCTGCCGGGCCAGGCGCTCCTCTTCGCTCTGTAATTGGGTAATTCGCTTTTTCAGTTCCTGAGCCTTAATGGCACTGCGGTGCCTGGCGATTTCTTGGTGGAGGGATGTCATGGACTGCTCTACCGTCAGCAGCTGATTCACAAACCGGTCAACCTGGCTGGCGGATTTTTTTCCCTGCTTCTGTTTGGCCGGAAGTGCCTCGAAGTACTCCGCTCCGGCGGTCTGAAGACTCTGACTGCTCTCATTCTGGAGGCGTTCCAGATCATCCTCAATAATCGAGATGAGCCTGTCCGGGGAAGAACTGCCGTACTTTGCCTTTAGATCGTTTAAAAATGCCTGGATTACCCTCCGGCGGGACTCAAGTTCGTCCTTGGAGGAGGAAAGTTCCTCCCGCTGGGCTTGAATAGTCAGGTAGGGTTGATGTGCGGCCTGAAAGGTTTTGCTTGAAGCCCGGTCAGGAAAATCGGTAGCGACTAACCCTGCGCCTAATTCCTTTAGCTCGGAGTGCAATTTCCGCTCGGCGCTCCCCCGTTTAACCTGGTCGGCCAGGGCAAGCCCCTTATTGATGACATTTTGAATCGGGCTTTTCCCACGGTTTGCCAGTTCTTTTTTTTCAATATGATTGCTGAGCTCATAGAAGCGTTCTTGAGCCTGTAGAGCAGCAGCAAAAAGGTTTTGATACTCCCTAAACCGTTCCGGACCGGCCGTATAGACCTCCAGGGCGCGCTGTCCGATCTCAAAAAATAACCCGTCCTCCTGTCGTTCCAGTTCCTTCCGGGTATCAGCATTCCGTTTCAGCTCCTGGCCTATAGCCTTATCCTGCTCCAGGGAATGGCGCAGTTCATTCAGGGTTTCAGAGGTTTCTTGGATCTGCCCGGTAATCTGCCTGGCCTTAGAAATTGCTTCAGGAATGGCTTCTCTTCGTTCTTCCGGAAGGGATTCTAACGCCTCTTCGAGGGAATCTGTTTCGAGGAGAAGCAGCCCGATTTTTTGTACGGTCTCTACCCTGTTTTTTTCTAATTCGTCTATCTGCTGCTGAAAACGCAGGATCATGTCTTTATGGTTCATGTTAGTATTTTAATACTTTTGCAAGAAAATTGGAAACATCCTCAGTGGCTGCAGAGGTAAACAATTGATCCGGTGTTCCCTGTTCTACAATCCCGCCCTGATCAACAAAGAGGATGTGTTGAGCTACATGACGGGCGAATCCCATTTCATGGGTAACCATGATCAGCTGCATTCCCGATTCCCGGAGCTCTTCGATTAAGTCCAGAACCTCCGCGGTAAACTCTGGATCCAGTGCGCTGGTAGGTTCATCCAACAGCAGGAATTCCGGATTAATGGCCACTGCCCGGGAGATAGCGATACGCTGTTTCTGACCTCCAGAAAGCTGAGCCGGCTTTTTATAACCATGTTCCAGAAGCTGAAAGCGTTTTAATAGGGTTTCCGCAATTCCCTGGGCCTCCTCCCGGTTGTGACCATGAACCTTCTGCAGGGGCAGGGTGATATTCTCCATAGCGGTAAGGTGGGGAAACAGGTTGTACGCCTGAAAGACCATTCCCACCCGTTTTCGGTAGTTTCTAAGATGTTCTTCCTTATATATGAGTTCATGGTTGTTTACATGGATTGTTCCGCTATCCGGCCGTTCGAGCCCCGCCAAAATACGGAGTAAGGTTGTTTTTCCGCCTCCGGAAGGCCCGATAATAACCAGGGACTGTAGATCCTGAAGATCAAGGGTCACGGAATCCAAAACGGTGTGGTCCCCGAAGGACTTGGTAAGGTTGTGTATGTGCAGATCCATGGTGTTAAGGTAGTAAACAACCCCGCTTCTGTACAGAAGTTTTAATAATAGGGCTCGAAGATATCCGGGCTTTCCCACTCGATACCCTCCGCCTGCTCCTGACCGAAGAGGATTGGAAGCAGGCGTGCGCCGAAGCTCCTGGCGTTTCCGCTGGAAAGCAGGCGGGTAATCCTTCTATTGAGGGTTTCTCGGAGAACGGGGTTTGCCTCGGGCAGTCGAAAGGCGTAGAACTGCTGACTGAATCCCCCGGTCTGATTTACCAGACCATGGATGCGTAATGCCCCCGGGAGGGCATCTGGTTGGCGTCGGCGGAGGTCCTGGATGAACGATGCGAATCTCAGATCCATATCCAACAGACTGGGCGCCTTCCCCCGGGAAAGGGCCTGCAACCCTTGGGCTCGCGTAGAAACCAACAGAAATTGGGAAGTACTGTTTAATTCCCCTAAGGCTGAGGGAAAGAAATCCCATAGGTCAGCGGGGACAATGAAGTCGTAATCGTAGGATGGGGCCGCTGGAGGTTCCGGGAGATCAATAGCGATGAGGGTGGTACGGATAAAGGGCTGGGTCTGATCTGCCGGATAGGCGGCGCCGATGACACGGCTGGAATCCGAGGGATCAGGGCTCCATACGGGGGTAAGCTGTGATAGGACCTCATTACCCAGGAGTGGCTCGTTCAGGGGTGTCTCCGAGGGGATTCCCGCCAGGGCCTCCAGGGTCTGCTGACCGAGCCACTGGGGTGCACTGATTTCTGACGGAACCAGAGATTCCGCCGGTATTTTTCCTATTGGAATGGCTAATCCGAAAAGGGCAACGACTAGGGTCAGGGGGCGGGACTGGAACTGTTTCATAGGGTCTCAGCCTAATCCGGGAGGTTCTTTTCTGTCTATAGGGATTACACGGTTGCAGATACCGGCTCTGATGGGCGACAGAAAGAAAAACCAAAAAAATGAAAACTTTTCCTTGACGCATTTCAAGAGTGGATTTAGAGTGTTCATACAAACCGGTTTACTAAACCGGTTTGTAAAATTCTTATCTCACCCTCCATAGCCGGGAGGGTAATTAGGGGGTATTCCATGAAAAGGCTTTTATCAATCATGCTCATCATGGCTTTTGCGATCCTTCCTCTGAGCGTATTTGCCAGCGGAGAAGGCGAGCAGGGCGGAGCAGCTGCCTCAGGCAAGGTTTCCTTTGCACTGTGGACTCAGGAAGGGGAATCTGAGGGAGCATTCGCCTTCGTTCAGAAGCTTGCCAATGATTTTATGGATGCAAATCCAAACGTAATCATTGAGGTTGTTCAGAAGGACACCGAGGCGCTTCGGGAAGATTTCCAGACCGCTTCATTGGCTGGTAGCGCTCCCGAGCTGCTATGGACTGTCAGCGACCACGCCGGTCCCTTCCTGGCTGCAAATCTGATCCAGCCTGTAGATGCTATGTTCAATGCGAACAACTTCATTGAGACTGTTATCGTAAACAACAACGCGTACGCAGTGCCCATTTCTGCGGGTAACCACCTGATGCTGCTCTACAACAAGTCTCTGGTTCCCAATGCACCGAAGACCACCGATGAACTCATCAGTGTTGCTCAGGGTCTTACCACCGGGGACATGTACGGTCTTGTATACAATGCCACCGAACCCTTCTGGCTCGTACCTTGGCTGGGCGGTTTTGACGGTAAGGTATTCGCTGCGGACGGTGTAACTCCTACCCTGAACACCAAGGCAATGCGTGACACCCTTCAGTTCCTTGCGGACCTTGAGTTCGAACACGGCGTGGTACCTGCCGAGTCTGACTACGGCACCATGGACACCCTGTTCAAGGAAGGCAAGGCTGCTATGCTGATCAACGGCGACTGGTCACTGGGTGACTATCAGGGAATCCTGGGTGATGACCTTGGCGTTGCTAAGATCCCCACCGTTTCAGCTACTGGTTCTGATCCTGCTCCCTACACCTCTGGTAAATACTTCATGGTTGCCGAAGGGGTAAGCGGTGCAAAACTTGATGCAGTGAAGTCCTTCATCCAGTTCGCTACCAGCGAAGCTGCCATGAAAGAAATGGTTGAAACCCTGGTTCGTCTTCCTGCACGGCTGACCACCCTCCAGGATCCTCTGGTAACCTCAGATCCGATCCTTAAGGGTTCTGCTGAGCAGCTGGCCACCGGTACTCCCCAGCCCACCAACGTAGAAATGCGTGCTGTATGGGATGCCATGAAGCCCGAGATGAACGCTGTACTGGCCGGTACAAAGGATGCTGCCGCTGCTGCTGCTGCTATGCAGGCTGCTGCCGAGGCAACCATTGCTACCATGCAATAAACTCTGTACATGAGTACAGGCTGATCTCCGGCGGAATGATCCGCCGGGATCAGTTTTTTTTTGGGGAGGTTCCGATGAGTAGTGTAGTATTACGGAGTTTGGGAGACGTGCTGCCGACCCTTGGGGTCATTGTTCTGGTGGTGGTTGCCCTTGAGCTTCTTTTGTATCTTGTATTAAAGCGGATGCTCAACTATAAGTATTCCCTGGCCTACATGCTGGTAATGCCTGCAGCCCTGGGGTTACTTGTGTTGGTGGTGTATCCGATCGTTTATAATATTGTAATCGCCTTCAGTGATACCAACCTGTTCGCCGGACGCTTTCCAACCCGGCCGGGTTCGGTGAGCTACGGGGTCGGCGAGTTCATTGATAATATTAAGCTGGTGTTCACCGCACCGGTCTTGAAGCAGGAGTATTTCTTCCCTGTATTCGGTCGAACTATGTTGTGGACCTTCTTACAGGTGGCTGTCCACGTGACCCTGGGGATGATGGTGGCCATGCTGTTGAATAGGCCTATGAAGCTTCGGGGATTTTACCGAACGGTGATTTTGTTCCCTTGGGCGGTTCCCCAGGTTATTGCCGTGCTTGCCTGGAGAGGTGAGTTTAATTTTGACTATGGATATTTCAACGTTATTTTAACACAGATGGGCTTTGATAAGATTCCGTGGATGTCTGATCCATTCTGGAACTACCTGGCTGTTAACATGACCAACTGGTGGTTGGGGGTTCCCTTCATGTCGGTTGTTCTGTTGGGCGGCCTGCAGTCCATTGATCCCTCCTACTATGAGGCAGCGGAGATTGACGGCGGCGGGAAATGGGTCCAGTTTAAAGAAATCACCCTGCCCCTCATGAGGCCGGTACTGACACCTGCCGTGGTACTGGGGGTCATCTGGACCTTTAATCAGTTTAACGTGCCGTTCTTTATCAACCAGCAGGAACTGGAGACCAGCGATATTCTGGTTACCGCCCTGTACCGGGCAGCCTTTGAATATAACCGGTATGGATTTGCGTCAGCATTCGCGATCATCATCTTCCTGATTCTGATGGCCTTTACCCTGATATATATGCGGTTGAGCAACTTCCAGGTGGATGTAGGGCAGAGTAAGAAACGCCTTGCCCAGGCCAAAACGGTAGGAGAATAGCCATGAGTAACATGAATCAACAGGTTTCCATCCACCTTCCCACCAGGATGGATCTCATTAAAAAGCATGGATTTTTCAGGTGGTATTTTCATACAGCCAGGGGCGACAGTCCCTTCAAACGTACCCTGGTGCATATCGCCCTGATCGTCCTTTCGTTTATTGCGGCGTATCCGGTGATGCGGATCTTGACGGTTTCAATTCGACCCGGGGACCGGTTACTATCCACCTCCTTGGCGTTAATCCCGGCTGATGCAACCTGGGATAGCTACTACAAGGTACTCTTTGAGCGGGATTTCTTTATATGGTTATGGAACTCCCTATTAATCACAGCATCCACTTCCTTCCTGGGCGTGTTTATCGCGAGTACGGCAGCCTACAGCTTCAGCCGGTGGAACTTTCCCGGAAGAACCTCCGGGTTGATCTTTCTGCTGGCTACCCAAATGATTCCTGCGACGATGCTCATGGTGCCGATATACATTATCTCAAGCATGTTGGGGATTCTTAACACCTGGAAGGGATTGGTGGTGGCCTATTCGGTGACCTCGGTGCCCTTTAGTATATGGATACTTAAGGGATATTACGATACCATACCCGTCGAGTTGGAACAGAGCGCCATGGTTGACGGTGCAACGCGAATGCAGGCTTTTTTCCGAATCATTCTCCCTTTGAGTGCACCGGCCCTGGCTATTGCCTTCCTGTTCAACTTTACCCAGGCCTGGAACGATTACCTTCTTGCAAGAATCATGCTTCAGAAGCCTGAGCTTTATACCTGGCCTCTGGGGTTACAGAGTATGCAGCGACAGTTCCAGACCCAGTGGGGTGAGTTTTCCGCCGGTGCGTTAATGGTATCGGTGCCGGTAATGATACTCTTTTTAGTATCGTCCAAGTGGTTGATATCGGGTCTGACCCTGGGTTCGGTTAAGGGATAGGATCGGACTTATGGAGAAGTCGGGTTCGGGCGGGGTTTTTGGGTTTGATTCCCCATGGCTCCGCCCGGTTGCCGAGAGCCGGATATGACCGGTTTGCTGGGTAGAACG
The DNA here is from genome assembly GCF_000758165.1 of Spirochaeta lutea. Lineage (NCBI taxonomy): Bacteria > Pseudomonadati > Spirochaetota > Spirochaetia > Spirochaetales > Spirochaetaceae > Spirochaeta > Spirochaeta lutea. The sequence continues at coordinate 55,096 of NZ_JNUP01000052.1, forward strand.
CCTCTCGTAAAGGCGTTAGAATCACCCTAAATACGTAGGAGACAGCAACGCCGGCACCCCATGGTCCGGCACGGTAAGAAGCGGTAGGTTAGTATGCGGGTTACAATAAACGATATTGCTAAGGCATCCGGATTTTCGAAGACGTCCGTATCCTTTGCCTTTAATGATCCTACACGGATTTCCAAGGACACCCGTGATAAGATCATGAAGATTGCCGAGGAGCTGGGGTATGTTCCCGATCCGGTCGCCCGTAACCTATCCCTGAAGAAGGTGGGAACCATTGGGTTTCTTGTACCCCAGACCATTCCCGAGGCTTTTGCGAACCCCTACATGTCAAGTATTCTCCTGGGAATCGGCGATGCCTGTCAGAAGCATGCCTATTCACTTACCGTAGTGCCGCCCCTGAGGGACTCGATCTTTGACGGGGTGCGCAGCGCGGCGGTGGACGGGTTTATAACCATGGGGCTCCAGCCGGAGATGAAGGTTGTGCAGCTCATTCGCCAACGTCATATGCCTTTTGTGACCATAGACGGCCGTCCCAGCGAAGAGGGCCCCAGCATCAATGTGAATGATGAGACGGCGGCCTACGAGCAGATGGAGTATGTTCTGGCCAAGGGCCACCGGCGAATTGCGGTGTTGAGCTTGGAGATACCCGAGGGTTCTGAAGAGGGAATTTTCGGGGGTGTCTCTGAGTGGCGGTTAAACGGCTATAAGGGTGCGCTGGGTGCTGTGGGCTTGTCCATGGAGGATTTACCCATCCGCTATTGCAGTACTACCTTCGAGAGCGGTGCGGCTGCGGTGCGGGAGATTCTGGCGACCGGCTACATGCCTACGGTGTTTGTATGTATGTCCGACGTTATCGCCATCGGTGCCAAGCGGGAGCTGGAGTCCCGGGGGTTTCGGATCCCCGGGGATATTTCGATTATCGGCTTTGACGATATCCCCGAGGCTCAGATGGTCGTTCCGAATCTTACCACGGTTCATCAGCCCGGATTCAAAAAGGGCAGAAAGGCCGGAGAGATGCTTTTTAGCCTGATTGCCGGGGAATCTACCGATTACCGGGTGGAATACCGGTGCCGTTTGGAAATTCGTGATACCCTTGCCGAGCCCAAATCCTGAGGTATTGGCGAAACCCCATCCCTCCAGTATAGTAGATGCATATGAAATTTATTGAGTTACCATTGCACTCCCAGCTGCAAGAGAGTATTGCAGCGGCAGAATTTACCGATTGCACCCCCGTACAGGAGCTAACCATTCAGGCCGTGCTGCAGGGCAGGGACGTAACCGTCCAGTCCCAGACGGGTACGGGAAAGACCGCAGCCTTTTTAATTCCCCTATTTGAACGTTTCTTAAAAGAGGATGAAGAAGGGAGGGCCGGATCAGGCCCCCGGGCGTTAATTGTGGCCCCCACTCGTGAGCTGGCCGAACAGATCAAGGATGAAGCAGTAATGTTAGGAAGTACCCTCCCGTTTAAGGCGGGGGCATTCTACGGCGGCGTGGGGTATAAGGGCCAGGAGCAGATGATTGCAGCCGGGCTGGATATCATCATCGGCACCCCGGGGCGGCTGCTTGACTTCGAACGCTCAAAGAAGCTTGATTTTTCACAGATCAAGTATCTTGTGGTTGATGAGGCGGACAGACTGTTTGATATGGGCTTTTATCCGGATTTGGTGTCGATTCTCCGGCGTATGCCTTCCAGGAAAAACAGGCGGACCCTGCTCTTCAGCGCTACTATGAATACCCGGGTTATGAACATTGCTTGGGAGCATATGAACGAACCCCAGGATATTCAGATAGAACCGGAACACATCACCGTGGAGAAAATCGATCAGAGCCTCTACCATGTAAGCCGGGAGGAAAAATTTCCCCTTCTTTTAGGGCTGCTCCGGAGTATTGAGCCCAAAAATGCCCTCATTTTTACAAATACCAAGCGTGGTGCCGAAGAGGTTTCCAAGCGTTTGAAAATAAATGGGTATACCTGTGAATTTCTCATGGGTGATCTAGCCCAAAATAAGCGGTTGAAGATCATCGGTTCTCTAAAGCGTGGAGAGCTTCAGTTTCTGGTTGCCACCGATGTAGCGGCCCGGGGGCTCCATGTAGATGATTTGGAACTTGTGGTGAACTATGATATTCCCGAAGATCCGGAGAACTATGTTCACCGGATCGGCCGGACCGCGAGGGCCGGAAAAACCGGCAGGGCGATCAGTTTTGCGGATGAGCGGTTTGTGTACGGACTTCCTGCCATAGAACAGCTCACTTCCATGAAAATTCCTGTTGCCCCCGTGGATGAATCCCTTTTCGGAGAGGATAAGAGCAAGGGCATGCGGATCCGCTATGACCGCGACGATAGCATACGGGCTCGGGGCGGGAAACCCCGGTCCTCTGAACGGGGAGGATCTCGGCGTCGGGATTCTCGGCCGGGTAAACCGGCTGCCACCCGTCCGGAGGGGATCGAACGAAAACCGAAAAATCCCCAGCGCGGCCCGAAACCGAGTCAGCCGAAGCATAAACGCAGGGGACCGGCTCCTAGTGCCAATGTCGGGAGCCCCTCAAAGAGTGCGAGCCCCGAAGAGCGGCTGGCCTACTACCAGCAAAAATACGGAGAGGATTTTACCCTAAAATCAGGCCCCGCCGCCTCTCGGGTAGGAACCTCCGGAAAACCCGGTAAACCGGGGAAGGCAGCCAAGGGACCGAAGGCCGGCAAGGCAACACGGAGGGGAAAACCCGGCAAGACCCAGCAAAAACCGGCCACTGCCCCAAAAGGACAGAAGCCCGACACCCCCAAGGCAGCTGCAAAGACCAGGCCTGGGAGGGTAAAACAGAATCCCTCTCGGTCTGATCAAAATACCCCTAGAAATAAGGAATCCCAATCTGGTAAGGATACCAAGGGGTTTGTTGGATTTATCAAGGGGCTGTTTGGCAAATCTTGACATCCCCTAGGGATTCGTATAGCCTTTCAGACCACTACATAAGGTACCGAGTTCTGGTACCATAAGGAGTTTCTTTTTTATGGCAAAGAATAGTACTGCCAAAGGTAAGATTGTTCGTCGCTTCGGCATTAACATTTTTGGAAATGCGAAGTACGACCGGCTCTTGAAAAAGAAGCCCGCCCCTCCTGGAGAGCCCAAGAAGGGCCGGGTTCGTCAAACCGAGTACGGCCGGCAGCTGGCAGAAAAGCAGAAGGTAAAGTTCGCCTACGGACTTTCGGAGCGTCAGTTCAGAAACGTATTTGCTAAGGCAAAGCGGATGAAGGGCGTTGCGGGACATAATATGTTAATCCTTCTGGAGCGGCGACTGGACAATGTTGTATATCGGCTGGGGATGGCTGCAAGCCGGTCCCAGGCACGGCAATTGGTGAGCCACGGACATGTGTATCTGAACGGTCGGCGGGTGAATGTACCCTCCGCGTTGGTACGTCCCGGGGATGCGATTACCGCGAAACCCCGTGAAGCTACCAAGGAAATGCTGCGGCGTCAGATCGCAGAAAATAACCATCGGCCCATTCCGCCGTGGCTGAGTTTTTCTGCGGATGAACTGAGTGCATCGGTTTCTGTATACCCTACGCGGGATATGATTCCGACAATTGCAGAAGAGCAGATGATCGTCGAGTTCTACTCGAAGTAATTCTTACCGCTTCAATCCCGGGGAGTTCTGTTCCTGGGATTCTTGTTTCAAAGAGCCTTCCAACCTTCGGGTCGGGAGGCTTTTTTTGCACGTGCCTAAAGGACTGTATAGTTCGCAAAAGGTTGAACCATTGCGCCTCGGTGACACCATCCATGGGCGGAATTATCGATTGCTCCGCCTTATCTGGTGTAGTTTCCAACCTTTCGCCTTCGATGGACGGTATCGGCTACTATCCCATGGATCCCGAGCCAATTGTAGCAGCCACTTCTGTAATAGACTCTTTATTTTGCTCACTTACAAGAAAATAGACGTTAGCGGGTATATTCCGGTGGAAAGATCGCCGGGGAGGAATTACTATAGGTACAGACCCCGAAACACCTATCCCAGTCCTGGCGCCGTACCAATGGTCCAAGCCTGGGATAATACGATGTGAGGAGATACCGTGCGTAAGCTAGCTGTTTTTAGTACAGACCAGGACCTGAACGACAGGGTGGTGCAGATCTGTAGGAAATACCAAAACTTTTTTGAGCCCCAGGTGGTAACCAGCGGACAGGAAGCCTTGGAATTTTTAAAGTATGAGCTCCCGGATATCAGCTTGATTCACTTTTCCGACCAAGAGATAGACACCACAGCCTTGTTGGATGAAATCCGTCAGGATCCCTGGTTGCACTACGGTGGTATTGTGATGGTTCATAATCTTAAGGACCGGCCCCGGGTAGGGGAGGTGGTGAAGGATCTGAACGTTATTGCCACCATGAGCCGGTCTGAATTTGTCCGGGGCTTTTTCCGTGTGCTGCGGATATTGCTGCAGAACCGGCAGATTCTCTTCCAGCGGGATTTACAGCGCTATCTGCTCAAGAGCATATCCGGAACCCTGGTTATGGATAATGATCCCTTTAATGTGGGAACCTATGCCAACCTCATACCCAACTACCTTTACAATATCAACTATCTGAACCGGGAGGGGCGTGAGGGGCTGCATGTAGCCCTGTTTGAGATGTTGATGAATGCCGTGGAGCATGGAAACTGCAATATCACCTACGATGAGAAATCCCATTGGCTCAATAAACACGGGGATATTCTTGATCTCATCCGCCAGAAGTGCACCGATCCGGAGATACGCAGGAAAAAGGTTCACTTTTCCTACCGGATTACCCCCGACCGCTCCTACTACTCCATCCGCGATGAGGGAACCGGCTTTGATTGGCGATCCCGGCTGAAACCCCAAGAGGGTAGAGAAATGGATCTTCACGGCCGGGGCATACTCATGACGGGGGTGTATGTAGAAAACCTGGGATACAACCCTGAGGGAAACCAGGTGAGTTTTGAGATCCGTCATCAACCCATGGAGAGTAATGTGGTTCCCTCGATCTTCAGTGATCAGGGCGAGATAGTGTTTCGTGACGGTGATGTGGTCTTCCATGAGGGCGAGCAGTCCAATTTTTTATACTACATCGTCTCCGGTTCGTTGGTAATCTACAGCGGGGGAAAGCAGGTTTCTACCCTCACCCCGGATGATATTTTTCTGGGAGAGATGTCCTTCCTGCTCTCGAATAAGCGGTCGGCAACGGTGGTCTCCAGCGGTACCAGTGTGCTGATTAAGGTGAGCAAGAACTCCTTTGTGAACAGTATAAAAGCCCAGCCTCACTACGGTATCCTCCTAGCCAGGTTGTTGGCTGCCAGGATTGACCGGCTGAACGGGCATATGTCACGGCTCCAGGCTCGGATGGATAGTATGAACCTGGCTGATCCGGAGATTGATGAGATGAGCAGCGTTACTGCTGTGCAGTAAATCTATGCGTAGTGTGTAAAAGGCTGAAACTATTCAGCCTGGCACCACCATAGCTGGACTAGTTTCCTGTCTATGCTACTATCTCCGGCGAAGTGTACAACCTTTCGCGCAATACCAATTCTATGCCGGATGCCCAGGAAGGGATTACCGGACTCCTGTGGGGCCCCGGCCTGTGGTTTCCCAGAGTGACGCACCCTGGAAACGAAGCAATCACGGTGTGGCGGTCCTGAACCACCGTGGAGGCATTGCCCTGAGGGCTATCGGGAACGAGGAACCTCCATGGGTTCGCGGGTGGTGAATCTAGGCTTGGTAAATCGGGATAGGGGGGTGCTGTCTGGTACGTTCTCCTGGGCGAAACGTCGTTTCATACCCCAGCTATAGCAGCGTCATCCTAGTAACAACCCAGGGATAGCCGTACCGGCACGAATGGTTGGTATCCCGTGGACTCCATAGGAGGACTAGGAAACCGGTTGGTCGGCTTGGTTAATGACAGCCGTATACCCAATACGATCCACCAGCTCAATGATACGTTCCAGGGTTTCGGGGTTGCCGTCGTAGTCCAGTTGGATTTGACTGGTATTGCGGTCTACGAAGCATTCATGGACTCCCTTTAACTTTGAGCCCACGTGTTCGATGGTGTATACGCAGGATGTACAGGTTGCGCCATCTACATCCAGTACGGCATGTTTCATTGTTTCCGGGGACGGAGCAGTCGGTTCTGATGATCGTTTTCTTCCAAACATGGGTAAAATATACAAAAACACTCAGGAATAAACAAGGTGTTCCAGGACGCAATAGTTGTGAATCTGCCCGGCCGCCTAGGTAGTTATGATGGGGTGTTCCAGATGGTCCAAGCGGTTTTGATAAACGATGCGGGTGGAACCTGGAACAAGATCTACCCTGGTGATTCCGCAATTATTGGTAGAAAACCATAGGGATTCGATATCGGGAATACCGCAGAGTTCGGCCAGAACCAGAACTATGAACCAGCAATGGCTTACGACGGCTACCCGGTGGTTTGTAGCAGCGTGGCGTTCTTTCAAACTCGCTACCCATTTCCGGGCGCGCATGCGGGCCTGTTCCGGGGATTCTTGGGGTGCATGGTTCCACCATCCTGTGTCGGGACCATGGGCTGCTTCAAGTTCTGCCAGGTGTCCCTCGGTCTCGGGATCCAGGACAGCCCCGGGGTAGGTGGTGAGTATCTCCTTCCGGGAGAGTCCGGGTCGGGGTACCCTGGCATCCATCTCGGGGAAATAGGTAGTTATTCCCCCAACCTCGTGAATCCGATGCCATAAAACAGGCTTTAAGCCGGTGGCATGACCAATCTCGGCTGCAGTCTGCAGTGCCCTGGTTAACAGACTGGCGTAGATATGGGTCAGGCCGTACCCTAGGTGATTGTAATGATCCCAGCCCCAGAATTGTTCATTTTCAGAGGGGTCGTAGGGCTGTTTCGGCTTGGCGAGATGGCCTCCTACCTTCCTGGCCTGGAGATGTCCCGTTTTGGTAAGGGGCGGATCGGGATTTCGCAGGGTATCGCCATCAGATGCATTATCCAGTTCGTTGTTCTTTGATTGGCCGTGACGGATGAGGTAGAGTTCCATAGGTATGACTATGCAGGGGGGCGGTGGTAATGTCAATAATGAGGAACCTTGACAGATCGCTCATTGCCGGGTACAAAGGAGCATTCTAACGCGCAGTACCGAAGACCCCGGCGCTTACCCATGAAGTATTCAGGTCGAACTGAGAATGCAGCCCAGAGGGTCTGGCTTGTGAACACATAATCCCACATAAACGTTCCACATACAACGCGAAGTATATTGAAGGAGTTGCCGGTGATTACCGTATCAGATCTAAGTTTAACCTTTGGAACAAAGCCCCTCTTCAAAGAGGTCAACCTCAAATTTACGCCGGGAAACTGTTACGGCGTAATCGGCGCCAATGGCGCAGGAAAATCCACCTTTTTAAAGGTATTGTCCGGCGAGCTGGATAACTTTTCCGGCGAAGTCTCTATCGCTCCGGGGCTTCGGATGTCCGTGTTAGGCCAGAACCAATACGCCTACGACGAACATTCGGTCATCCATACGGTGATTATGGGAAATAAGACCCTCTACGACATTATGGTTGAGAGGGAAACCCTCTATAGCAAGTCGGACCTGACTGAAGAAGAAGGAATGAGGGTAGGGGAGATTGAAGGGCTGTTCGGTGAAATGGGAGGGTACGAAGCTGAGGCGGAAGCATCCATCCTTCTCTCCGGGCTCGGCATTGAAGAGTCTCTCCATTACCAGCAAATGGGAGATCTCGAAGGAAGTCAGAAGGTTCGTGTGTTGCTTGCCCAGGCCCTCTTTGGGAATCCTGATATTCTTCTCTTGGACGAACCCACAAACCACCTGGATCTTGAGTCCATAAACTGGCTGGAGGATTTTCTCAGCAAGTTTGAAAACACCGTCATTGTGGTAAGCCATGACAGACACTTTTTGAACCAGGTTTGTACCCACATCTGTGATGTAGACTACGGAAATATCCGGATGTATGTGGGAAACTACGACTTCTGGTACCAGGCAAGCCAGCTGATCGCCAAGCAAAAAAAAGACGAAAAACGCCGGGCCGAGGATAAGGCCGCAGAGTTGAAAGAGTTCATCCAACGATTCAGTTCCAATGCCTCCAAGGCAAAACAGGCCACCAGCCGGAAAAAACTCTTGGAAAAACTGGATCTGGGAGATCTGCCTGCCACCAGCCGCCGCTTCCCCTACGTAGGATTCAAGCCCGAACGGGAATGCGGAAAGATCGTCCTGGAGGTTCGTAACCTGAAAAAGGCGGATGAACAAGAAACCCTCTTGGATAACTTCAGCCTAACGGTCAACCGGGGAGACAAAATAGCCTTCGTCGGCCCTCAGAACGCCGCGAAAACCGCCTTCTTCGAGATTATCGGCGGCGAGGATACCCCCGAAGCAGGTGAGTATGAATGGGGAGTGACCATAACCACGAGCTACTTTCCCAAGAATAACGGCCGCTACTTTACCTCGGATATGACCATTGTGGACTGGCTTTCCCAATACAGCCCCGTTACCGATGAAGCCTACGTCCGGGGGTTCCTGGGGCGGATGCTCTTCAGCGGCGAGGATGCCCTCAAACCGGTGAAGGTGCTTTCGGGGGGCGAAAAGGTTCGTTGTCTTCTCTCCAAGATGATGCTCTCCGGGGCGAACACCCTGATTTTGGACGAACCTACCAACCACCTGGATCTGGAGTCGATAACCGCATTGAACAACGGCCTCATCGAGTTTCCCGAGGTCGTTCTCTTCAACAGCCACGACCATCAGTTCATATCCTCTATTGCAAATCGGATCGTGGAATTTGCTCCCGGGGGCATTATCGATCGCATGATGCCCTTCGATGAGTACATGGCCAGCAAGGAAATCATCGCCCTTCGGGATGAGCTATGGCATGGTCACCAACGGGTCCAGATTTAACCCCTGGGGTATGGCCGGGGAGCCGTGAGGTGTCATGGGATACGGGAATCATACCCGGTGCGGGGATTCTAGTATTGTCAGGGGTTAGGGTGATTCCAATGTCCGGCATAGTCCCGGATGTTGAATTTACGCTCTAACCCCCGGTCGTTCATGTAGCGGACAGTGCCGAAGATAGCGCGCTGGGCCCAGGGCCGGTCATGTTTTCCGAAACACCAGGCGACCCCGGCAAAGGAGCTGGGATCTCTCCCGTCCAGTTCGTAGGTATTATTGAGTTTTAAGGCTGTATTAAAGGCTGTCTTGGGATCCCTCGTCCACTCGAGGATCTTTTTTCCCCAGTACATCCGCATGTATCCCGCCATTTTACCGGTTATTACCATCTCCCGTTGGCTCGCATTCCAGTATGGATCATGGGTCTGGGCGGCCTCCAGCTCCTGGTAGGAGTACTCGTAGGGGCGGGGATCTTCTCGGTGCTCTGCCAGGGTTTTCAACGCCCAGGAGGGCAGCCCTTCGTACTCATCGTACCGGGGATTGTAATAAACGTAATTGAAGGATAGTTCCCTTCGCACGATGAGCTCCTCTAAAAACGCATCCAGGGGCTCCAGGGGAACAGCTTGGAGCTGGGGATTGAATCGACGGTTTTGCGGTCCCTTCCAGAATTGGGACGCTTGAAGGGCTGCATCGACGGGCGATATCTGGCCGAAATGCAGATAGGGGCTCAGGTTAGATTGCACCCCCAGGCTCGGATCGCTGCGGTCTTGGGCGAATCGGTGCAGTCCTGTGTTTAGAAAGTGATCCAGGTGGGCCTGGGCCTGGGTCGCTCCGCCCTGGAAGACCGGACTGATGCCGGGAGTAGGGGAGAGCCCCAGAAGAGATGCCAACTGATCTGGCTGGGTGATGGAGGATGGCTGCAAGGACCGAGCATTCGTGGCCTCCTCGAGGCGGTCCGGCAGGGAATCACCCAGGGATGGTAGCCCGGCCGGGGAGGGAAGTTCATAATCGCTTATGTAATGGTTCCACATGGAGGTGACCCGGCGGCGGATGCTGGCTGCGGAGTAGGCTTCCTTGGTGCTTGCCAGGTGCAGGGGGACGACCACCTCGGATTCGACCTCCACGGCCTGGCAGTCCAGAGCAGGGTATATTGCGCTGCGCCAGTGCCGGGGGGTGCGGAGGTAGGCTTTCTCGGTTACCACCGCCGAAGCATCAAGACGCCTCGCCAGACCCGGGATGCAGTCCTCTGGATGGCCGTGGTAGATTACCAGGGGGATGCCCAGGTCTGAAAGATTCGCGGCGGTTTCCCGAATCCCCTGCCACATGAACCAATAATGCCGCAGATTGGCCTCGGGAAAGGCAGTCAAACAGAAAACCACCACCAAGGGTACCTGTTTTTTCGCGGCAAGCTCTATTGAATAGCCCAGGGCATAGTTATGCCGGATTCGTTGGGCAGCCTGCATCCAGTAGAGGACAGGCCCGGAATCTCCCATGGGCTTGGGGTTTACAAGACGTATTCGCTGTTCCATATTTGTAATATACTACTATCGTTATGGATGAAAAACCGCAGATCCTTATCATTGAGGATGAATATGTACCGGCAACCCTCTATAAAACCGTCATTGAGGAAGGCGGGCTCGGCACGGCCCTGATTTGTACCGATAGCCGCCAAGCCCTGGCGATGATGGAGAACAAGCCCATAGCCTTGGTCCTCCTGGATTTAATAATGCCCTTTGTGGGCGGACAAGAACTTCTTGAGAAGATTACCGTTCAGTATCCCCACATACCAGTCATTATCCTTACGGGGGAAGAGAAGCTGGAAACTGCCGTGGAATGCATGAAGCGCGGAGCCTTCGATTTCATGACCAAACCGGTGGACTCAACCCGGCTGAATATGGCGATCCGCCATGCTCTGACCATCCGGGAGCTGCAGCGGGAGGTGAGCAAGCTCTCTCGTCTGGCGGAGGACCAGGATCTTGAGCATCCTGAGGCGTTTGCAGGGATAGTAACCCGGTCGGCGAAGATGTTCCGGATTTTTTCCTACCTGGAGGCAGTGGCCGATTCGCCCAAGCCGATTCTTTTGACCGGAGAGAGCGGAACCGGTAAGGAGCTTCTTGCCCAGGCAATTCACCGTTTAGCCAGACCGGATGAGCCCTTTGTGGCGGTAAACGTGTCGGGGATTGAGGACATGGTATTCAGCGATTCCCTCTTCGGTCACCGCCGGGGCAGTTTTACCGGAGCGGACCGGCCCCGGAAGGGATTCATCGAGGAAGCCGGAAAAGGAACCCTCTTTCTTGACGAGATTGGTGACCTGGGCCAAAGTTCCCAGATCAAACTTCTGAGGCTGCTTCAGGAGGGAGAGTATTATCCCCTAGGTTCCGATACCCCCCGGATGAGCCAGGCCAGGATCGTGGCGGCCACCAATGCTTCCCTCTCCGAGTTGGTTCGCCAGGGCAATTTCCGCCGGGATCTCTATTACCGGCTTATTGCACACCAGGTTATTCTTCCGCCCCTCCGGGAGCGGCGGGAGGATGTAGCCGAATTAGCCTATCATTTTTTAAAACAAGCCGATCGGGAGTTTCGGCGGGGTATTCGGTTCCGGATTCCCGATGATCTCCTGAAAGCGATGACGGAGTACGATTTTCCTGGAAATGTCCGGGAATTGCAGGGGATGATGTATAATGCAGTAGGCGCTAGTCAGGGTGAGGAGCTGCAGGTGCAGGTTATCCGGGACTATCTCTCCGCCGCGGGTATGGATGCCCGACTAGATACTGTGGTGTCGCCGTCGGAGGATGGCGGCGCGTTCGAATCTTCCCCAAATAAGGCAGTTCATGGTCCGGAGGGTTTGGTGCTCACCGGAACAGGAGTTCCGACTATGGCGGCGGTGGAGGATTTTCTGTATGATCGTGCCTTGGCCCTTTGTGAGGGCAACCAAAGTAAAGCGGCTTCCATGTTAGGTGTGAGCCAGTCCACCCTGAGCCGCTGGCTGCGTCGGAATCAGTCGTAAAACTGGATGATTTGGCCGAGGTGAGAGAAGAGGAGTAGGTGTTGTATGCGTAGTAAAGGTGATTTTCCGAATCTGAATGAAAAGTCCCCTGAGGGAATGAGTCCTGAAGGTAGACCGTATCGGGTTCTGATCTGTGATGATTCCATGTTTATTGCCAAGCAGCTGAGTCAGATTCTGACCTCTGCGGGTTTCGAGGTTGTCGGTACTGCGGGAGACGGGGAGGAAGCCTTGATGAAGTTCAAGGAGCTGCACCCCAATGTTGATCTGGTGACCATGGATATTACCATGCCCAAGATGGATGGGGTTACCACCCTTCAGAAGATCATGGAATTCGATTCCAAGGCGCGGGTAGTGATGATCTCCGCCTTGGGAAAAAATGATTTGGTCAAGAATTCCCTGATCATCGGCGCCCGGAACTACATCGTTAAGCCCCTGGACCGGAAGAAGGTCCTGGAGCGGATTCTCATGGCCCTGCAATAAGGCCATGATTCGGTCCCTCTCCTGGGGTAGACAGGGGGTTCGGGCGATCCTGCGGCTTGTACTTACCCTGTTTACCGTATCCAGTCTCGTGTTTTTCATTCTCCGCATTATTCCCGGCGATCCGGCCAGGGCAGTTCTCGGTATGCAGGCAGATCAGGCCGCAGTGGAAGAATTCCAAAGCCGCCATGGTTTGGATAAGCCGATTGTCTACCAGTACCTTTCCTGGCTCACCGGGAGCCTTACCCTGGATTTTGGTACGAGCTTTGCCAACGGGCGGCCGGTCTTTCAAGCCATTGCCGGCCGGTTGGGGGTTACGGTTTTTCTGGCCCTGGGCGGAATGGTTTGCGCCCTGGTAATTGCCCTGCCTGGTGGGGTTGCCGGGGCATCCAAGCCCTGGACAGCCAGGGATTCTCTTCTTATGGCGGTGGCCCATGGTATTATGGCCTTTCCCGAATTCTGGATTGCCATGGTACTGGTGTTGGTATTCTCCGTAGGCCTGGGTATACTACCCCTCTTCGGTTCCGGCAGTCCGGCCCATTTTATCTTGCCGATAGTGGCTCTTGGCCTTAACAGAGCACCGGTATTATTCCGGGCGATCCGGGGGGCCCTGATACAGGAGGCGGCGAAACCCTACGTCTTGTTTTATTACGGTGCGGGGGTTTCATCCCGCCGGATTATGTGGCGGTTTTTATTGCCCAATGCCGCCTTAAGCCTGGTGACCATGGCGGCGATTCAGTTCGGGTATCTCTTGGGGGGTGCGGTAATCGTGGAGCAGGTCTTCGCCCTGCCGGGTCTCGGGCGGCTCCTGTTGAGTTCCATCACCGCCAGAGACTTGCCGGTGATCCAGGGCGGGGTGTTTTTGGCCGCGGGGGTCTTTTCCCTGGTGGGTATACTGGCAGATACCCTTCAGGGCTTGTTGTTCCCCCAGTTGAGACGCGGGAGGCAGGGGTGAGGGGTACGCCTGCAGTTTCCTGTGCCAACCTGGAGGTTAGCCTGCCCGAGGGCGGCGCGGCGGTCCGGGGTGTTTCTCTGAGCCTGTACCCCGGGGAGATTCTCGGTATTTTGGGTGAAAGCGGAGCAGGGAAGTCTCTGCTGGCCAGGACCCTCTACGGTCTGAACCGGGTCCTGCCCCAGCTCAGGGTGTCAGGGCAGATTGACCGTCCCCGGGGGCATGCGATGATCTTCCAGGATCCCGGGCAGTTTCTGAATCCCGGTCAGAGTATTCGGGGGCATTTTAACGAGATTTTAAGGGTACGGGGTATACCGAAACACCAATGGAGAGACCGGATCGCCGATCTGTTAGGGTTTGTAAACCTTCCCTCCGATCAGGGTTTTCTCTCCAGTAGGCCTAGTCCGCTCAGCGGAGGTCAACAGCAACGGGTAATGATTGCTCTGGCCATGGCCCAGGAGCCTGAGGTTATTTACGCGGATGAACCGGTGACGGCCCTGGATGGTGTCAGCCGGGATCTCGTACTGGGGTTGCTCCAGCGCCTGGCTCAGGAGCGGCAGGTTGGTATTTTGTTCATCAGTCACGATTTGAAGGCCATTGACGCAATCGCCCACCGGGTTGCAGTGATGTATGCCGGTACGGTAGTGGAAGTGCAGGCAGCGGAAGATTTTTTTACTAACCCGCTTCATCCCTACAGCCGCGATCTACTCCAGGCCCAGCCCCGGATGGATCGCAGGGGCAGGACACTCACCGAGATTCCCGGTGCCATGCCTGAACCCCATGACCAGATAACCGGTTGTCCCTTTGCACCCCGGTGTAAACAGCGCTTTGAACCCTGCACGAAGCTTGTGCCTTGGCTCCAGCATCCTGGCCATTCCAGCGGTGTCGGTACGGGAGCCGAGGTAGCATGTCATCTTTTTGATCCCAGGATTGCCCGATGATGATTCAGGTTTCCCATGTGACCAAGGTCTTCTCTACTCCCGGGGGAGGACGGCGGGTTCTAGCTCTGGATGACGTAAGTTTGGAGGTTCCTCAGGGGGTTTGTTACGGCGTTGTGGGAGAAAGCGGGTCGGGTAAAACAACCCTGGGGCGGATCCTATTAGGACTCCTGATTCCCGAGGATGGTCAGGTGTTGCTCCAGGGGCAGCCGGTTCCCCAAAGCCCCGGGGAGGCCCGGAGGAGCGGGTTTTTTACCCAGGCACAGATGGTTTTTCAGGATACCTTCGGGACCTTGAATCCCTTCATGCAGGTGCAGGACATTCTGCTGGAGCCTCTGAAGAATATGATGGTTCCCCGGGACCAATGGTCAGCCCGGATGCAGCGGGTCTGCGAGCTGGTGGGATTCCCCTGGTCCAAGCGCAAGGATCGGCCCGGCCAACTGTCCGGGGGGCTGAGGCAGCGGTTGAGTATTGCCCGGGCACTGACCCTAGAGCCCTGTGTACTCGTTTTGGATGAACCGGTGGCAAGCCTGGATGTATCTATCCAGGCACGGATATTGAATCTGCTTCAGGAATTGCGGAGGGAACTCGGCTTAACCTATGTATTTATATCCCATGATCTTGATATAATCGAATACATGAGCGATCACATCGGGATTCTCTACCAGGGACGGTTAGTGGAGCAGGGAAGCGCAACGGATATCCTGCAGCGTCCCCAACACGAGTATAGCAAAATCCTGATGGCGACCCAGGCACACCATTATGATTGGTACACCGAGGAGGAATGACAATGAAACGCTGTAACCCACGAATAGTACTAGCTGGATTTCTTTTTTTTGGCAGTATTGGGCTCCTGTTTTCCGGGGGGCGGAATGAGGGAGGAGAGCAGGTGCAGATTTCTCTGGGCCTCTCCGGAAATCCCAGCACCCTGGATCCCCATGCAACCAGCGAAACCCTCACCTTCCAGGTGGTAAAAAGTATCTACGATACCCTGCTGGAACCCAATGAAGAGGGGCGGTTGGTACCTGCTTTGGCTGAATCATGGGATTTCGGCGAGGATAATAAGAGTATTCGCTTTACCCTCCGGAGAGGGGTGACCTTCCATGACGGCAGTGCCATGGATAGCCGGGATGTCAAAGCAAGCCTCGAACGTATCCTCGATCCGGATTTCAACAGCCCGAACCGGCCTGAGTTCGAAGTAATCAGTGAGATTACTACACCCGATCAGCATACCGTGGTTGTGTATCTGTCCGAACCCTCTGCACCCATTCTGTACAGTCTTGCCAGCGGGTGGGCAGCGATTTTGCCCTCCGAGAAGATTGAATCCGGGCATGATTTTGCCCTGCTTCCCCTCGGTACCGGTGCATTCTCCCTGGTGAATTGGAGTCAAGACGATCGAATCACCCTGAAAAAGAATAACGAATATTGGATGGCCGGAAGCCCCCGGGTGGATGAGGTGGTATTCCGAATCGTTCCCGAGCGATCCTTGCAGATTCAGGGGTTGATAAGCGGTGATTTGGATGTGGTGTATCTGGTCGATACCGAGGATCTTGCCTTGCTGGAAGCCAGCGGAGAGGTTTCCATACAACAGAGCCTTTCTTCCCTGGTGTTGGTAATGCCGATGAACCTGTCAGCAGAACCTATGCAGGATAGGCGATTTCGGCAGGCGGTGGCGATGAGTATTGATAAGCAGCAGGTGCTGGATATCGCATACGGGGGCGGAGTGCCGGTGCATACCTTCATGGATGCAGGGAATCCCTTTTTCGCTGATCTTGAAAATCCCTACCCCTACAATCCTCAAGAAGCCCGCCGGCTTTTGGCTGAGATGGGTTACCAGGGACAGCCCGTTGAATTGGTGGTTCCCCAGAATTTTGCACCCCATGTCCGGGCCGGGGAACTGTACCAGGAGATGCTGCGGCAGGTCGGGATCCAGGTGTCCCTTCGGTTAGTGGATTGGAGCTACTGGATCGGCGAGGTCTACGGGAATGCAAACTACCAGATGTCTGTTATCGGGCATACCGGAAAGCTTGATCCCCACGGAATCTTTGCCGGTTACGCCAGGGGAGGCCGGTACGTACGGTGGGAGAATGCTGAGGCCGCTGACCTGATCGATCAAGGAAAACGAGTCCTCGATTTTACATCCCGTCAGGCTATTTACAGCCGGGTCCAGGAGCTGTTCGCCCGGGATCTGCCGTTCTTCTTCCTTGGTTCTTCCAACCGGACTGTAGCGGTACGAAGTGATGTCCGGGGATTCCAGATGACCCCGGTATTGGACACCTTCGACTTCCGGCGGGTTGAGCGGGTTCAGCCCTAGGTTGGGGAGATATGGAGGATAAGAGACGGGATCTGCCTGGGATGCAGGATGAGCCCCGGGAGCGCAAGAAGTCAAATCCCGGGGTTTCCAGTGGCTCCGACAATCCCAGTGGTTCCGGGGCTCTCCGCATCCCCCGGTCCCGAAGCAAAACCGGTAAAAACCGTGTAGCCGCTGCAGGATTAGTAATAACCATTGTAACCCTCTGGCTGACCACGGCGATCTTCGCCGGGGTCCTTGCTCCCTTCGACCCTTGGGAGCAGCATCTGGAGGCCCGGTTCGCCCCCCCGGGAACGGTGGTTCCCGGGACAGCCGGTGAAATCTTTATCCTGGGTACGGATAGTTTGGGGCGGGATATACTGAGCCGCTTGATGCACGGGGCCCGGGCCGCCCTGACTGTCGGTCTGGGTGCCCTGGGGATATCCCTGGTGGTCGGCGGGGTGCTGGGGGGATTAGCCGGCAGTGCGGGCGGCCGGGTTGATGATGCCGTGTCGCTGCTCAGCGATTCGGTGCTGGCTATTCCCACAGTGCTTCTGGCCATTGCCCTGGTATCGGTCCTTGGGTCCGGGCAGGGCCAGATGGTGTTGAGCCTCGGGGTGGTTTTTACGCCGGTCATAACCCGGGTAGTCCGGTCTGAGGTTAGGCTTGCCAATGAGGCGGGCTGGATGCTCGCATCCCGGGTATTAGGTACCCCGGCTCTCCGGGCTTTCTCATCCCATATCGTTCCCCAGGTAGGTCCCGCTGTAGCGATCCAGGCCAGCAGCCTGTTTTCCCTGGCGATTAGCCTGGAGGCTTCCCTTTCTTTTCTGGGGATCGGCTCCCAGCCGCCCCAGGCAAGTTGGGGACTCATGCTCCAAGAAGCTCGGAACTACCTATTAACCCATGGAAATCTGGCCCTGGCTCCCGGACTTTGCCTAGCGACGGTGGTCTTTGCCCTGAACCTACTGGGCGACTTGATTGCCGAGTCCTACAAGCGTTAATTCCGGGACGGAGGGGGAACGAAGCCGTGAGGATGGATACGGAAATCGCGGCCTGCTATCATGAACGTCCTGGGATCCACCGGCAGCCCACGAATCAGCGCAAAGAGTCGGGATCTGCCCTCTCCCTCCACGACCCGCATCACTGGTAGGCCCGCCAGCACCGAACCCTCGATCCCGTGACACCTAACCGATGTTAAACCAGGATTCTCCAGTCATCAGGAATAGGGCCCGTGGCCAAGACCTGAAGCACCTCATGGAAGGGCAGGGGATTCGATTCAGTCAGGGTGCAGAGATGGACTTCCCGGAAGGTATTACGCAGATCAGAATCCCCTATCAGGGGTGCAAGTCCGATGAAGTCTTCCGGGGAATCATGATGCTCCCATAAATTTAGAATATCCGTGAAAATCCGGACTCCCTGGGACACAGCGGTGTTCCATAAATCTCCCAGTCCCATGGTCTTATCCTCACCGATCCCGCAGGGATCGACCCACTGCCGCCCCTGTTCATTGAGAACATCCAACTCCCGGGGGAGGGCCAATGGATGCAGTAAGCCCACCCAACGTAGGGACGAAATTGGTTCCAGCGCTCCTGCCTTCCATTGAGCCCAGCGCTCCCTCTCTGCCTGATCGCAGAACCTGTAAAATCCCATGGTATCCCCGTAGGCATTTCTAATCCGCTGGGGCAGCACCTCGTCCTCCCTGGTCTTGGGGTATACACGGTGTAGTGCTGAAATGAAAAGGGATTCTAATGCCTCTGGCAGGTCATCCCCCAGGTCACAGACCTGGGCGAAGCGGCTCTCCGGTCCCCCGGGCGGGGTTAGTCCGGGGAAGATCCGATGCCCCGTACCCTTGGTACCGGGCGCAAAATCACCCTGAATAGCGTAGGTATCTATGATCCGTTCGAAGAAGGCATGGGCATACCGGTACTGCTGGCTTTCGGGGATGCTTGGTTCGAACCATCCCGAATGATAATTGATGTAGGGATGCAGGTGCCTGTCGAGGATGGCATGGCTGATAAACCCGAGGATATACTGCCCCAGGTGACTGGCGGGTTCCCAGTTTCTCTCCAGGGCAGTAGCCACCAGGGTCGCGCAGAAACTACCGTATCCGCGGCGGTGCATGAGGGAACCCAGGGCAATACCGCTGGGTTTTGTTCTCTGGTTGTGGTAAAACATATCCGGACCCTGGGCTCCCAAGGCGAGCCAGGATGGGGCTGAGGTAACCAGATCGGGACGATGTATAGCATGCAGAATATCGGCTGCAAATTGGGCATGGGCGTACTGGGATGGCATATAAACTAATGTACTATAGGTCTGTACAGATCAGCAACTCCGGTATACAATGTGGCAAAAATCACAGAAAACCGAAAAGATCCGCTCTTTTTTTCCCCTTCTCTGGTGGAAAACTTCAGGTTTTACTCAGATAATAGACAGTACAGAACTATCGGAGGACTATTTTGGCACAAACGAAGGCTATTCTCGTGGTGAATTGCGGCAGCTCGTCGTTGAAGTATGAGGTGTATGAGATGCCCGAGGGCAGAAGCCTGGGCAAAGGTGTTGTGGAACGCATCGGAATGGGTGTGGGAAACATCGACCAGGAATCACCCCGGGGCGAGTACCATCATGAACAGGAAATCAAGGACCATGCAGTGGCCATGGAGTTGGTGCAGAGGGCTCTCATAGATAGTCAGTACGGACTGCTATCTGATCTTGGGCAGGTAGTCGGGGTCGGACACCGGGTGGTACATGGGGGAGAGAGTTACTCCCAGTCTGTGGTTATTGACACCCAGGTTCTGGCAGCGATTAAACAGAATATTGAACTTGCCCCCCTTCATAACCCCGCCAATCTCACAGGAATTCAGGAATCCATGAAGTTCTTCCCGGGCGTACCCCAGGTTGCGGTTTTTGACACCGCCTTCCATCAAACCATTCCCTCCTCATCCTACCTCTACGGTCTTCCCTATGAGTTATACGAGAAGTTTAAGATCCGGAAGTACGGTTTCCACGGCACCAGCCACCGGTATGTAGCAAACGAAGCGGTGCGGTTCCTCAAGCGCGCCATGGAGAATACCAACGTGATTTCCGCCCATCTGGGTAACGGAGCCTCCATTACCGCGGTAGCCCGGGGTAAATCCATCGACACCTCCATGGGGTTCACGCCTCTTGAAGGCCTTGTAATGGGCACCCGGTCCGGAGATATCGACCCTGCCATCATCTTCTATCTCATGGAGCGCGGCTACAGTCCCGAGGAACTGAATACCCTCCTGAATAAAAAAAGCGGACTCTTGGGGCTATCGGGAATAAGCAACGATATGCGGGATGTTCATAAGGCGAGTCTGGAAGGTAATACCCGGGCGGAGTCTGCCTTGGAAGTGTTCGCCCACCGGGTTCGCCGGTATATCGGTGCCTACATGGCCAACCTCGTGAAGGTTGATGCCCTGATCTTTACCGGAGGGGTCGGCCAACATGCCCCGCATATGCGGGAGCGCATCTGTCGACGGTTAGAGAACCTGGGAATTGTCATGGACTATGAAAAAAACCGGGAAAACGGTTCTAAACTAGGGATAATTTCCACCGATTACAGCCCGGTAACCATTCTCGTGGTCCCTACCAACGAGGAACTGCAGATTGCTAAGGATACCTACTCCCTGGTATTCGGTTCTGCCCAGGCATAGTACACCATGAATCTATCGCTCCCCCAGATCAGCCGGGATAACAAACCCTGGCTCGGTCCTGGTTTTGATCAGCTGCTCTGCTTTCAGGATCTGGTGCTGGGGATGCGGTGTATTTACAGCTTGCGTCATCGGCTAGGTCAGCGGGCTATGCAATTGGCCTCGAAGCCGGGCTTAGGCATTACCGAACTGGCCGAGGATGATCTCTGGGAAACCCCGGGGGACATCTCCTCCCTTCACCAACACAACCAAGGCATATTGGTGTATGACAAGGCCCGGGGATTTTTTGACCGGGCCTTTCGTCCTCGGGGGGTAAGCCTTGGCGAGATCGACAGCCAGACCCGATCCTGGCTTTCCTCAGCCGATCCTGGACAGATGCATCACGACGGAATTTTCGGAGCCGGTATTCTAGAGGCGGGACGGTATATTCGGGCCGACTTTCTGCAGCTCGAGAAGGACGGCACCTGGACCCTTACCTTGATAAAATCCGGCGTGAAACTCAAGGAGCGGTATGTTCTTGAGGCCGATTGGATTATTAAGGGATTTCAACGCCTGGGGCTCGCGATCCATCTTGTGAGGGTGTTTCATCCTGATAAAAACTATCAACGGGAAGAATCCCTGGACCTCCAAGGTTTTTTTACCAGCGAAAGTCTCACTTCCCGGGTAAAACATCTGCGTCGAGGCTTCGAAGACCGTGAGCAGGCGGTTCTGCATGACCTGATTCACGCGCCTCAGAACGGAACCTGTCGTCAACCCATGTTCTGCGGATACTGTACAGCTGTGCCGATGCCAGTAACCACCGAGATAAATCCGGATGTGTGTAATCTCTTTCGGGCCGGAGCTGCGGTGCGGCTTCTCCGGGAACAGGGAATTACCAGCATCCTGGATCTTCCTGGGGCCCAGGGTGACGCACGTAGGTACCTAAAACCACGGCATTGGATTCAATACCAGGCATATAAAACCCGAGAGCCTGTGGTAGATTCCCAGGCTCTGGTGCGGTTTTTAGATGGACTTACCTTTCCCTTGTACTGTCTGGATTTTGAATCGATCCATCAGGCTGTCCCCCCCTACCGAGGACTTCACCCCTGGGAACATATGCCCTTTGCCTATTCGGTGTGCAGGGTAGACGATCCTAATACCCTGGAGATAGCTGATTCTCAGGTGTTCATTGCTGACCCGGGAACCGACGGGCGTCCTGAAATGACTACCCGGCTGCGTTCCCTTCTGGGAACCTCCCGGGGTTCAGTACTGGTCTACGGCCAAGAATTTGAACGCTTTGTGCTTCGCCGTTTATCAGCCTTAGATCCGGAGGCGGCTGGGGATCTCCAGGGGATCATGGAACGGATCGTTGACCTGCAAACACCCTTCGCTGAGTTCTGGTACTACCACCCTCTCCAGGGCGGAAAGGTTTCCCTGAAAAACATCCTGCCCCTGTTCTCTTCCCAGACCCTCTACCAGGACCTGGAGGTCCAAAACGGTGCAGATGCAAGCCTGGGATACTATTTTCTCTCCTACAGCGATCAGGCTCCCGACGATCCCGGGCAGCGTCAGCAGCTCGGCCTCGAGTCTGCCCAGGAATTTTTACCCAAACTTGAACTCTATTCCCGGTTAGATACCGAAGGCCTCATAGCGATCCTCCAAGGACTTATGGCCCTGGTCGGCTGAACCCCCGGGTATCCGGGGACTCATGAGCTAATTTGAGCAGTCATTTGCAATTGGAATCCCCGAGAATGGGGAGTGTCTGAAAGGGTTGGGTAGTGCGCAAAAGGTTGTACCATTGCACCCTGGCGACACAACCCCTAGGTGGAATTTTAGGATGCTCCGCTAAATCTGGTGGCGTTTACAACCTTTTGCGCATTATGGAAGGGATGTACCCGGACTCAGCTCATGAGCCCGGGCCGGGTGCGGTCAGAAGTCAACGTTCAAGGATCGGGGGACCGGGGCAACCGTAAATTCGGCATGGAATCCCGGGCTGGAGTAGGAATCTCGTCTTCCCGCCCCCAGCTGTGTGGACCCTGCCCCGATCAGCCTTACTTGAATAACCGATCGATCACATCCTTGTATTGATCGGTAATAACGTGGCGTTTGATATCCTGTTTTCCCGATAGTTCTTTGCCAACCTCAAAGGCCTTGGGAATGACAGCGAATCGGGAGATCTGTTCCCAGGTCCGGAAGCCGTTTTTACTGCTGATAGCATCGTTTATTTCGCTACGCAGCAGGCTGTTGATCTCAGGTGATTCACAAACGCTCTCCCAATCGCTGCAGTCCAGGCCGTTTTCCTTGGCATAGGCGCAGACGGCCTCCTGGTCGGGTACGATCAAGGCCCCGAGGAATTTTTGATCCTGTCCCAGGAGCACCGCGTTATCGATGTAGGGTGATGCCTTCAGGCGGGCCTCAATGGGGGATGGTTCAATATTTTCTCCGCCCATGAGCACTATGGTGTCTTTCGCTCGGCCGCGAATGGCAATCTCGCCGCGGTGGGTCATCATCGCGAGGTCCCCGGTGTTGAGCCAACCATCCTCACCGATCACCTGTTTGGTAAGGTCGGGTCTCTTGTAGTAGCCCATCATCACCTGGTCGCCCTTAACGTACAGGACACCTAACTCACCGGGAGGCAGAACCCTGCCGTCCTCGCTTCGGACCTGAGCAAAGGTGTAGCGCAGGGGACTTCCGATAGTTCCCGCAACCGGGGCCCATTGGGTCCGGACGGAGATTACCGGAGAGCTCTCGGTCAGTCCGTAGCCCTCAAGGAGTAGAATCCCCGCAGCAGAAAAGAAATCATCCACATAGGGGGGGAGAGCCCCGCCCCCGGAGATGCCCGCTACGAATCGGCCGCCTAACCTGGCCCTGATTTTTTTGAATACCAGGGCGGTACCCAAGGCGTGGAGGGGAAGCAGGAGAAGCCAGGGAATCAGGGCGGTGAGGAAGTCCAAGACCCTGCTGCGTTTATTAAAGGTGGGGAACAGGCCCTTGAGTTTGCTTTCCTGTTTTTTATAGGCCTTACCAACGGATACGAAGAACCGGAAGAGCGCCCAGCTGGCACCTCCTTGGCTCTGAAGCTTGCTGTAAATACCGGCCCGCAGGCTCTCCCAAATTCGTGGAACCGAGGCCATCCAGGTGGGGCGGACGGCCTGAAAATCAGCCAGCATGATCCGGCCGATGGGTTTAGAGTAGGCTAGGGCCGTACCGTTGGCTATGGAGATATACTGCATAACCCGTTCGAAACTATGCCAAACCGGGAGAACACAGAGCCAGATATCCCCGGGTTTTATCCCGATCTTATTATCGATGTACAGTGCCTGGCTAAGGAAGTTCCAGTGGCTGATCATAACTCCCTTGGGTTCTCCGGTGGTGCCCGAGGTGAAGATGATGGTTGCCAGATCATCCGGGGTCAGTTCGGCAATGGATGTTTCTATGGCCTTCCGGTGTTTTTCCAGGGTCTTAGATCCGAGGTCTACAACCTCATGAAAATTGTAGGTTTTTATTTCTTTGGGAAGTTCCGGAGCCTTGTCCTTATCATCCGGGGGATCCAGAAGGATGACCGTTTTCAGCTTCGGAAGCTCCGATAGGTGGGGAACTATTTTTTTTAACTGGGCTGTATTCTCAAAAATTGCTGCAGGGGCCTCTACCGTCTTAAGAATGAAAACCATCTCCTGGGGCATGGTATCGCATCCCCGGGGAACATCCGCTGCTCCCAGGGCAAGCAGTCCCAGGTCAGCCAAAAGCCATTCTTTCCGGTTCTCCGAGATAAGCCCCACCAAGCTGCCCTTGCCGAGTCCTAATTCTAAATATCCCGCCGCCACAGTGTACATTTCTTCCACCAGCTGGGGATAACTTGTAGGCTGGAATTCGCCCTGGGTATCTTTGGCATACTGGGCCATCGCCTGGGGCCAGCGCTGAGCATTCTTCTGAAGTAGCTGCGGTATCGAGTATCGTTCCTTATTCATGAACCCTCCTGAGATCGTTTTGAATCCATCTTCCATGGTACCATTCTTTCTGAACCAGGGCAAAAGAATTAGTATTTTGAAGTTCTACTCCGGGGCTTGTGAAAGGCCTTCCGGGGGGTGTAGTATGCCCGGATATGGATTACGATATTTTTTCCTTACAGGGATTCCAACGCAGTTACCTCAAAAAATTGGCCCACCGCCGCAAACCGGTGGTTATGCTCGGCCAGCATGGTCTGAGCCCCGAGGTGCTCAAGGCGGCTGACCAAGCCCTGAACAGCCATGAACTCATCAAGATCAAATTTCAAGATTACAAGGCCGAACGCCGTCCCATCTCCGAAGACCTCGCCCGCCAGCTGGAGGCGCAGTTTGTAAACCTCATCGGTAATATTCTGACCATCTATCGTCAAAATCGTGAGCCGGATCAGCGCATCATCCGACTTCCTCAAAACCGGTCCTAGCCGGGCAGATTCGGCGCCGGGGCCGCGGACTGGCTCTCCGAACCTGGGAAGTGAGGATCTGGGGGGTGGGGTGGGTTCAATCCCTGGCGGGTGGTACGGGCATTAGAATCACTATAAAAATATAGATATAGACATATAGATAAAATACAGGTAGGATAGTGGGGTACCAAACCCTTCGGGCTGGCTGTTTCTGGTCCGCGGGCAAGCTAACCAAACTGATCCTGAGGTGTACCTATGGAGAAGCGAATCGGCGGGGCCTTGATTCTGATTGAACGTCCTGCCTCTGTACCACAACTCAACCAGATTCTCTCGGACCACGGCGGAATAATTCTGGCTCGCCAGGGGCTGCCCCTGACGGACCGGGGATTGCGTATTATTTCTCTGGTTCTTGAAGGAACGAATGATCGAATTGGCTCTCTTGCCGGCAAGGTCGGACGCCTGCCCGGGGTTACCATTAAAACCCTGCTCAGCGCCACGAAGGAGGCACGCCATGGATCACCACCGTCCCGTCCGTCAGACCGGAACCCCGACGAACCCCCGTCAACCGACGCCCCCCCATCATCCGACACCCACTCGTCAACCGAGGGCCGCCCATCATCCGACGACCCCTCATCATCCGACGCCCACCCGTCAACCGAGGGCCCGGGCTAACCCGAAACCTGGCCGGTTCAGCGAGGTCTTGGATTATCCGGCCTTACAATTCCTAGTAGAGAGCTCCCCAGAACCAAGTCCTGACGAGCTGGAGACAATCCTGCAGACGGCTCTGGATTGCCGGGGATTGGATCTGAATCAGGCCGCTAGTTTACTCCAGGTCAGGGATGGCCGGGGTATTGAACGCCTTCTCCAGGTAGCCGGAGAAGTAAAACAGGCAATATACGGCCCCCGAATGGTGCTCTTTGCACCGCTGTATACCTCGAACCATTGCAGTAACGCCTGTAGCTACTGCGGTTTCCGTTCAGATAACACCGCCATGCCTCGGCATCGTCTCTCCGACCAGGAGGTAGATGATCAGGTGCGCTGTCTCCTGGCCCAGGGGCATAAGCGGCTGCTGGTGCTCAACGGCGAGGCCAGGGGGAGCTTTGAAGAAATTCTCCATGTCTTACCCAGGATCTACGCGGTCCGATGGGAGGGCCAGGGGATTCGCCGGATTAATGTGGAGATCGCCCCCCTGGAGGTGGAGCAGTTCCGGCTGCTATCCACCCAGGGCATTGGAACCTACACCTGTTTTCAAGAAACCTACGATTCATCCCTGTACGGACTGTACCATCCCCGGGGGCCGAAGGCTGACTTCGCGTACCGCCTGGATGTGATGGATCGGGCCATGGAGGGTGGGATTCACGATGTGGGAATTGGAGCCCTCTTCGGGCTTGCAGAGTACCGCGCTGAGGTGCTCGCCCTTCTGGAGCATGCCCGGCATCTTGAACAGGTCTGGGGTTGTGGACCCCATACCATTTCCGTGCCAAGGCTCGGGCCGGCTCCGGGAGCGCCCCTGAGCCGTGCGGTTCCCCATTCCGTTTCGGATGATCAGTTTAAGCATTTGGTGGCGGTATTACGCCTGGCTCTACCCTACACCGGGATAATTCTGAGCACCCGGGAATCCTCTACCCTGCGCAGTGAATTGTTCCGCTACGGGGTTAGTCAGGTGAGCGCCGGAAGCAACACTGCTCCAGGAGGCTACCAGAACGCCGTCGGTCAGGGTGAGGAAGAGAGCCGGATGCAGTTCGACCCGAATCATTCAGAGCGTAAGGATCTCATGGGAACGGCCCGGCAGCATGATGATGGCAGTCAGATGCAGTTTGCCCTGGGGGATCACCGCAGTTTAGAGCAGGTCATCGGCGATATGGTTGACCAGGGCTTCGTACCCAGTTTTTGTACGGGGTGTTACCGCCGGGGAAGAGTGGGGCAGGATTTCATGGACCTAGCGAAACCCGGCCTCATACGGGATTATTGTCTGCCTAACGGGCTTACAAGCTTCGCGGAATACCTGGAGGATTTTGCCGGCCCCTCGTTACGGGATCGGGGCTATCAGCTCATCCGATCCCTTGAGACCCAGATTACACCCCGGGGTGCTGAGAACCTCCGGAGAAATCTGGCAGAGATCACCAGGGGGGAGCGGGATGTCTATGTCTAATTCATCTGTTGCGTCTCAGACGCTGCTCCCGGTTTCCGACAATGAAGCCTTGGGGCTCTATGCCCGGAAGGATCCCCGGGAGCTATACCGCAGGGCCGAGCAGCAATGCCTCGAGGTCTTCGGCCCCGGGGTGTATCTCCGGGGGCTCATTGAGTACACCAACTACTGTACCCAGGGCTGTTTATACTGCGGCATTGCCCGGGACCTACCGAACCCTGCAGGTCCTGAACCCGGGGCCGGTGCACGGGATACCGGCAGGCAACCGAAAACCGTATCTCGGGGTGAGTCTACGGACCACCGTGATTCGGCAGATCATCCAACGCCCCGTGAGTTCCCAAATCTTTCTACCCACGGTGCATCCCTGGACAGGTCTTCCCGCGGGGTAGGCGAACACAGGAAGAAGACCCGGATATCCCGCTACCGGTTGGATGAACAGAGGATCATGGAGGTAATCCGCCGGGGCATGGACGCCGGATTGAGGAGCTTTGTACTCCAAGGAGGCGAAGATCCCTCCTGGCAACCCCACCGGCTCTGCCGCCTTGTGGAGACCATAAAAACCGCCATTGCACGATCATCAGCCCCGGATACGGCCCTGACCCTCTCAGCAGGGTGTCTTGCCATTCCGGTGTATCGCCGGCTTGCCGATTCCGGTTTAGACCGCTACCTCCTGCGCTTTGAGACTAGCGATCCCGTACTCTTCTCAAACCTCAGACCCGGCACAAGCCTTACCCGGCGGATCGATACCCTCCGCGCCATTCGCGATGCCGGTCTTGAGGTCGGAAGCGGGTACATGACAGGACTCCCTGGAGAAACTGAAGAAACCCGGATCAATAACGCCCTAGTATGTCGCGACTTGGGTGTAGACATGGTGGGGGTTGGTCCGTTCATCCCTCACCCCGCCACCCCCCTGGGTACCGCGCCACAACAGCCCCTGGAACTTGCCCTGAAGGCTACCGCCCTACTGAGGCTGCTACTCCCCCAGGCAAACATTCCCGCCACCACTGCTGCGGGAACACTGCACCCCCGGGGCCGGGAGGCCATGCTGTGTGCCGGAGCCAATGTCCTCATGCCGAATATCACTCCGGTGGACAAAAAACCCATGTACCAACTCTATCCAGGAAAAATCTGCATCACCGAAAGCGGCTTTGAATGCCTTTCTTGCCTGAGCATCAAAACCCGCACCATCCGCCGGACCCTGGACTACAGCCGGGGAACCAGCCCGGGGTTCACACCCCCAAACCAAGGAGGTCAACCATGTCTGTCTCTATGAGCTCCGTACCCCGCATTGTCATCACCGGGTTATGTAATGCCGGAAAATCCAGCGTATTCAATCTCCTGCTCCAGAGTGAAGTAACCATCGTCCATTCCCAAAAGGGTACCACCACCGATCCGGTAACCCGCCGATGGGAGCTGCCCGGGTTCGGACCGGTAGCCCTGACGGACACCGCCGGGCTGAATGATACCGGCGGACTGGGACTATCCCGCCACCGCACCGCTCTGGACCGCCTGGCTGCTGCGGACCTGGTTCTGATGATCAGCCCGGGGAACCAGCCTCCCCAACCCCGGGAAACTGAAATTCTGAGGCACATTACCGCCCTGGGCAAGCCTTGGATGGCGGTTCTCACCCATGCTGCACGACCTGTTCACCCCAAAAAACTCGCTCTCCTGGAATCCGGCTCCTGGCCGTTTGAACCCCCTGGTGCCCATGGTCCCAATTCGACCGGGCTATCCGGCCCATGGCCGGCTGACCCCCAGAATCCCGCCGGAGATTTGCCGCCGGCGGTTTCGGTACAGCCTCGCACCCCCCATCGGGTACCGGAGGAGGTGCCGCGCTCTTCTTCCGCCCCATTTGGATGCCAATCCGTCATTCAGGTGGATAATCCCACCGGGCAGGGGTATCATCAGGCGGTTCAGGCTCTTCAGCGGTTTTTCTCCCAGGGTGATTCTAATGCCTCCAGCCCCTTGGAGGGATTGCTTGAACCCGGGGACACTATCATCCTCGTTACGCCCCAGGATTCCGGCGCTCCCGCCGGCCGTCTCATCAAACCCCAGGCTGAGACCCTCCGGGATGCCCTGGACCGGGACTGCATGGTGCTGACCCTGGGGGTATCCCGGGTTTCCCAAGCCTACCGGAGGCTCATCCAGAGCGGGGCCGGACCGCGGCTGGTCATTACCGATAGTCAGGCATTTGATCTGGTGAGGGATCAGCTGCCCGATGACCAGCCCCTGACCAGTTTTTCCCTGATTTATGCCAGGATTCGGGGGGATCTGCCGGAGTTCTATAAGGGGATTTCACGCCTTGAATCCCTTAAGGATGGAGACCGAGTCCTCATCTTAGAAAACTGTAAACACCACCGTCAAAACGACGATATCGCCACTCGGCAGATCCCGGCCTTACTCCGCCATTATACCCGGGCTGATCTGGAGTTTTCCTTCAGCCGGCATCTCCACGGTGATGCCAACCCTCGGGACTACGCGTTGGCAGTGCACTGCGGGGGGTGCATGGCGCACCGCCAGGAGATTCTTCGACGTCAGAGGCTGTTTGCCAGGTGCGGTGTGGGTATGACGAACTTCGGGATGGTTCTTGCCCACTGCCGGGGGGGAATCCTTGATCGGGCCATGGCGCCCCTGTTGCCTTGCAGCAGCCCAGAGCGCAGATTGTGACAAATCGGATAGTGTTATCGGGGGGGCGGGTGCCCCGGGATAATCCGGCCCTTCTAGGGTGTCATCGAGTATCTACGCTGGGGTTTCCGGGTGCCCTGGGATAATCCTGGTGACCAGCTTCGACCGGGGCACCCCCCGCCGGTACCGGACTGCGGGATAGCCCAGGGTAAAGACAGAGAATACCCGGTGTCCCCGGGGAAGCTGCAACCTTCTCCGCAGCCCGGGATGGATGGCCAAGGCCCGTACCAGAAACCCGTTGTAGCAGCTGCCCAGGCCCAAGGATTCCCCGTGGAGAACCATGCTATGCCCGAGAATCAAACAATCATCCCTGGATACCGGCAGCCGGGCAGGGGCATGGATACACACCAAGGCAGGAGCGTGGTGGGTGAGGATATCTCGGCCGCCCCGGAAGTACCTATCCATGGATCGGCGGTATCCCTCCAACTGGCGGGTAGTCTTCCTCCCCAGGAGGAGCATCAGGACCCACCGGGTTACCGGGTTTAGTACTATCCTCGCTGCACCGGCGAAAAACTGCATACAGCATCGGGTGAGCTCCTGGACTTCCGCGGTTCCGTCAATAATGGTTATTCCTGCCACCCGGGCATTCGTGCCCGAAGGGGCATAACTCGCCAGGGAAACCAGGCGTTCCATGACCTCGGGTGCAATCCGGCGGTTCTGATACTGCCGGGTGCTGCGACGGGTATACACCAAATTCTCCAGGAATCTGGCTGCCTGGCCCGGTACTTCATCCCTCCTGGGTTCGCCGCCGAAATGAACTCCGGTATCCCTTCCGGGATTCTGCTCACCCGGCCCAACAGGATTTTCAGTCGTCTGGTAGGAATTTATTTCGGAGACCGGCCAAGAAACCGCGGAAACAGGACATACGGCATAACAATGCCCGCAGCGGATGCACAGATCCTCCCGGATAGTATAGGGATCTGGACTGATAGCCTGGGCGACACAATCCTCTCTGCATGCCCCGCAGGACGTACAGACCAGGGTATCTATCTTCGGGTAATCCATGGTTCCTCCTCTCCGGGTCACCTACTGTATCACAGTATTCGCCCGTCGCGCGAGACACTAAAAGATGCCGCCCCCAGACAGGCCGCCCCCGCACTAGCCGCCCCCGCCGGGCTGCCCATAATCCAGCACAATCCTGGGCATTCTCCGGCCCCGGGGAATTTTGCCGCCTCGCGCTGCCACAAAAAAACCACAGCCCGATCCGATGAATTGGGCTGTGGTTGGGATCTCAATTGCTTAGTTCTAGGGTGCACAAAAGACTGTAGCTACCCCAGCTACACCGGTGCGAGCCGGGACCCGGCCTCGGGGCTAGGGTCGCCGGCATGAAACGGTACTACCGTTGGTGCACCTAGACTGCGCTGAAAACGCGGAGGGCTAGGCCTGCTGCTCCAGAACAAGGGTGATGGTAGGCTGGTCGCAAACCTCCCCAGGTCCGTAGTACTGGATCGCACCGGGGAACCGGAAGCTGGTTTCTACCGCCCAGGTATCCCGGTGGGATGCAAAGGTTTTGAAGGGTGCTCCATCCAATTCAACCAAGGCCTTACGAATAACCGGCTTCATGGCACCGTGGCGCTGTTCCATGTTCATCATCATAGTCAGGGGGATTCCACCGGCCACCCACTGATCGGCGGACTTCGACAGGTTCCGTACGCTGGAAAGATAGCCGGTCAGACCATTGGCAATCAGGAGAAAGGCGGTAAATCCCAGGCTGTAGGTATAGTCAGCATCGAAGTTACTGGGGAAGGCGCAGCGGCCCTCATAGCCGAAGAAGTGGGCAAGAGCCTTAAAACTACCCTTGAAGGAACCGGCGGCCTTCATCTGATCAAGACGCTCTCCCACCATCTCGATGAGCAGCTTCTCGGTATCGATGAGGCTAACCTGCACGTTACCGTGGGGATCCCGGTCTGCCATGAGCTGAGCGCGGATTCCCCGGGGCAGACTGCCGAATACCTTGGCGCTGTGGTCGGTCAGCTTCCCGCTCACAAACTCTGCCTGGTCATCGAAGGTTCTCAGGCTGGCGAAATACTCGGCATTGTGGGCAAGCAGGTCGTTCAGTTCCGCGATCAGGATCTTCATCTCGGGTACGAATTCGATCAGACCCTCGGGAATCAGGGCAATACCGAAGTTGTTTCCCTTGGCAGCCCGCTTGGCCACCACATCGGCAATCTCTTCCACAATCTGGGCCAGGCTCTTTTTCTTGGACTCCACCTCTTCGCTGATAATGGCGATGTTGGGCTGGGTCTGGAGAGCGCATTCCAACGCGATATGGCTGGCGCTCCGGCCCATGAGCTTGATGAAGTGCCAGTATTTCTTGGCGCTGTTGGCATCCCGGCCGATGTTTCCAATGAGTTCAGAGTAGGTTTTACAGGCCGTATCGAACCCGAAGCTTGTTTCGATGTATTCATTCTTCAGGTCGCCGTCGATGGTTTTCGGAACCCCGATAACCTGGATGTCCGTACCTTGGGTTTGGAAATACTCCGCCAAAAGGGCGGCGTTGGTATTGGAATCATCACCCCCGATAACCACCACGGCATTGAGCTTCCGCTTTTTGGCGGTTTCCAAGACTGCGGCAAACTGGGCATCGGTCTCAATCTTCGTCCGGCCCGAGCCGATGATGTCAAATCCGCCGGTGTTCCGGTATCGGTCGATGAACTCATCGGTAAACTCCACAGCCTCGTCATCAATCAATCCTGAAGGGCCGCCGAGAAACCCGAAGAGTACGGAATTGGGGTTTGCCTTCTTCAACCCGTCGTAGAGCCCGGTAATAACGTTGTGGCCGCCTGGCGCCTGACCGCCCGATAGGATCACCCCGACACGTAATTCTTTACCTACGTTAGGATTAGCACCCTTTCCGAAGGCTGCGATGGGCTTCCCGTAGGTCTTTGCAAAGAGCTGTTTAAGCTCAGCCTGGTTTGCAATGGATTCGGTGGGATCACCGAAGGACACCGCTATTGCGTCAATAGCTCCGGATAGAGCGGGGGGCAGCTTGGGGGAGTACTCGAGACGAGCCTTCTGCAAAGCTGAAATTTCCATGTAATCTCCTTGTCAATAAATAGGTCATTGGGAATGCCTCATTCTACCGGAAAGCCCTGGCCTGGGCAAGGTTGGGCAGCCTTTGGGGTATTTTGGGGTGATTTTACTGCCATACCATCCGCCGCCCTTTTCTTTTTACGGGCAACCAGGGCATACTAGTCCCATGTTTTGGATTAAGCCCGAAGAAATGTACTATGACTGGGGCAACACTGCCCTGGTGAACCAGTTTTTTGACCTCGGAATCCCCGAAGGTTCTCACCTCGCTGAACTCTGGATGGGCAGCCATCCCCGGGGTCCCAGCCGGATCATGGATCCTGCCACGGGATTACCCCTGGAGGATCTTACCCTTCTTGACCTGCTCCATGCCCATCCCGAGTATTCCGCAGCCCCCCCATCCCCGGAAGGCAGCCGACGGGCCCCTGAATTAGGGGATGATTCGGGGGAACGCCTGCGGAATAATCCGCCCGCCGGTGCCCCAAATCCACTGCCCTTCCTATTCAAGATACTATCTGCAGAAAAGGCCCTCAGTATCCAGGCTCATCCGAGTCTGGAGCAGGCCCGCCAGGGCTGGGAGCGGGAGAACGCCCAGGGGATCGACCCGAATGCCCCCCACCGCAATTACCGGGATCCGAATCACAAACCCGAGTGTATGTACGCCCTCAGCACCTTCTGGGCCCTCCGGGGATTCCGTAATCCCCGGGACATTGCCCGGGATCTGTCGTTTCTCCAAGATAGCTGTCCCGGTATTGTGGAACCCCTTGGCCTTTCCGATCCTGCGAAGGCCCTCTCCGGGTTTCTGACGGCGGTTCTGGAGTGTTCCGGCCGGGATTTAGATCTACTGCTTCAGGAGGTGTCCCGCCAGGCCCGGGAGACCCTGAATGCCCGGGGCATCGATTACACCAGCCAAGACCACCTTGGGACCGCGGATAGGGAATACTGGCCGGCGATCTGGACCCTCCGGCTCATGGACCAGTACCCCGGCGATCCGGGCAGCCTCGCTCCCTTCTATCTGCGGATCTTCCGCTTGGAACCCGGCCAGGCGGTGGTATTGCCCGCCGGGGTACTCCACGCCTACCTCCAGGGCATCGGGCTTGAAGCCATGGCGAATTCCGATAACGTCCTCCGGGCGGGCTGCACCCCCAAACATGTCGACATTCCTGAACTCCTCCGGGTTGTCTCCTTCAACGAGGATACCAGCCGCCCGGTTACCCCAGACCTGGAAACCCCCCTCGGAACCGGGTTTTCAGAGTTTGAGCTGGTGTTGCATGAGAACCGGCTCCCGACCCCGTCCCGTGGCTTCGACAGCGGCCCCAGCGCAGCCATCCTTCTGGGACTTGAGGGGGAGGTGATTCTACGGTATTCCCGGCCGAAGCAGGGTGGCAACCTGCCTGAGGGTTTTGTCCAGGAAATAACCCTGCCCCGGGGCCGGTCGGTGTTTATTCCCCCGGGATCGGGATCAATCGCTGTCTCCGGGCAGGGGCGATTCGCCCGCTGTCTGCAAGGGTCGCGGTGATGCCTTGGCAGGGATGTATTTTTATTGATGGTGATTCCTGTCCGCGCCAGGTGAGGGAATTGATTCTCCGGACAGCGGACCGCCGGTCCCTCCGGGTCGTCCTGGTATCCGACCGGCCCCTGCCTGCCGGGTCTATTCCTGGGGTAACCTGCGTAGTTGTACCCCGGCAAGAGGATGCTGCGGATTCTTACATTCAGGAGCACGCCCAGCCCGGCGATCTGATTATAACCCAGGACATCCCCCTGGCGGCCCGTCTCGTGGAGGACGACCGGTTGGTCCTGAATCATTTGGGAGTGGAGTATACCCGGGAGAATGTTCAAGCCCGGCTCCTCCAGCGGAATACCATGGCGGAGATGCGCCTTCTGGGACTCGCCGGGGAGGGGGGAAGGCGCTTTGGTGCCAGGGAGCTCAAGGGGTTTGCAGATGCCTTCGATCGGATCCTGACGCGTTTGAATCACCCTAATAAATGACGATAGGCCTCAGGCTGATATTTCACCGGGGCAGGTTTGACTTGAAGATCCGGATCAAAGCGGATACATTAGTAATGTGCTTATAATTTTAGAGGAGAGTAATGGTTCATGCATGTAACAGAGGTAACTGACGGAATATTTCGGCTTTCGGCGAATGCCAAGGACATCCTGTTCGAGGGAATTTGGCCTATTCCTAACGGAGTTTCCATGAACTCCTACATCGTTAAGGGTGAAAAGGTAGCGATTGTCGATGGTGTTTGCGGCTGGGATGGAGTACCCGAGACCCTTTTTACACAGCTTGATCAGATGAAGATCAAGGCTGAGGATATCGACTATGTCATTATTAACCACCATGAGCCCGATCATTCCGGGTGGCTTGATGATTTTAAGAAGATACGCAAGGATTTTCAGATTATTACCAGCGTAAAGGGCGAGGCCCTCCTGGAGGCCTTCTACGAGATAACCGACAATATTCGGACGGTCAAGACCGGGGATACCCTGGATCTCGGTGACGGCCGGGTTCTGGCCTTCGCTGATATTCCCAATGTGCACTGGCCCGAGACCATGGCAACCTTCGACACCAAGAGCGGTACCCTTCTGCCCTGCGATGCCTTCGGGAGTTTTGGGGCCATTACCGATGCGCCCTACGATGACCAGCTATCCGATGAACAGATTGAGTTTTTCGAGCAGGAGGCTGTCCGCTACTATGCCAATATCGTAGCCGCCTTCAGCCTTCCCACCAGTAAGGCCATCAAGGTGGTGGAGGGGCTTCCGGTAAAGATAATCGCACCCGGCCACGGAATCGTGTGGCGGAAGAATCCCCAGAAGATTGTTGATGATTATAAGCGGTATGCATCCTACTCCAAGGGACCGGCAAAGGAAGAGGTGACGGTCATCTGGGGTTCCATGTACGGCATGACCGAACAGGGAGTACGGCCGGTCATCGAGGGACTCCAGGAGGGGGGAGTGGTTGTTCATGAGCACCGGGTACCTGAAAGTCCCCTGGGCGATATTCTTGCCAGCGTCTGGACCAGTACCGGGGTGGTATTGGCTATGCCTACCTATGAATATAAAATGTTTCCCCCCATGGCGGCGGTCCTGGACGAGCTCGGAAAGAAGAAGGTTCTGAACCGGAAGGCCTTCCGGTTCGGTTCCTACGGTTGGAGCGGCGGTGCTCAGAAGGAGCTGGATGAGATTACCCAACGGCTTAAAATGAACTGGGATTTCCTTGAACCAGTGGAGTTTAAGGGTAAGCCCAGCCCTCAGGAATTGGATCTCATCAAACAACGGGGGCGGGAACTGGCTGAAGCCGTGAAATCCCTGGTTGCCGACGCCCCCGGCGCCTGAAGTCACCCCGGGGCTCTCTGAGAAGCAGCCCGCCGGGCATCATATCTACTTCGAACCTGGCGTTTTCAGGGACTGACGCCTATGTCGTTTTGAAACGCAGCACCCCGTCACCACCGGCGGGGTGTTTCATTTTGCGCCACTCTTGGGGCTTCTATCGGTCCCCTGTGGCGCACTATGGCCCCCATGAATGGTGATTGATATCTCTCGCCCGCGCAATGGAGGCGGTTCATGGAAGCCGGATTCGGTATGGTTTGCTATTCAGTAACTAATTATAATGTAATAAGATACAAAAATCCCTCTCTACGCTGTTTATGGTTTTTAGGAACCTTCCGATCTGCGCCTCTTCAGTTGGCACGCTTCTTGCAAATTTATTAACGGGATGGTTGGCATTGGAACCAGCCGAAACCCGTTCTGAGTTTCAGAACTACCAGATTACTGCCTCGATGTAAGGAGGGTATCTATGAACCTTGTACGACGAACCAAAGACCCCTGGAATCCCGCCAGAGACTTCCAGGAACTACAGGAACAGATCAATAGTCTGTTTGATTTCGGCTATCCGGAGATGTCCGGCTTGTTCGACCGGCATCTGAGTCCTCCAGTGGACATCCTAGAGGAGGATGAGGGGTTCCTCGTAACCGTGGATGTTCCCGGGGTTGATAAAGAGGATCTTGATATTGCCATTACCCGGAACATTCTGACGGTCAAGGGAATAAAACACGCGGAATCAAAGCAGAAGAACCGAAAGAGCTACCGGAGCGAGAGCTGGAGCGGAAGCTTCCAGCGTACCCTGAGTCTTCCTGAATCAGTGGACCCGGATAAGGTTGAAGCCCAGCTGAAGAACGGGGTGTTGTCCATCCGGGTAGCGAAACGGGAGGAGCTAAAACCCCGGCAGATCGCCATCCAGGTACGGTAGATAGAGAGCTGTCCGGGGGGCATTGCGACCCCCGGTCATCCAATCTAGTGGAAGGAGGATACACTATGGCCAACAAGATTGTTAAACAGGACACCAGCCCGAAGGATGCTCGTACAGATACATCCCGACGGATGATTAATCCCCTGGCTGATATCTGTGAGGAAGAGGGGAGTGTATTGGTCCGGCTTGAGATGCCGGGCGTCGAAAAGGCTGATCTCGATATTCAGGTGGAGGGAAGCCAGCTGCGGATTCAGGCTGAAAAGCCCCAGGACGAGCGACCCCAGGGGCGCTATGTTCTACGCGAACGTCCCGTTGGAAGGTATAGCAAAACCTACACCTTGGATGAAACCATCGATCCGGAGAAGATTACTGCCTCCATGAGCAGAGGGGTGCTTACTCTGGAGCTGGGTATGAAAGAAGCGGTTAAGCCCCGGAAAATCCAGATTTCTTAGGGTCGGCCCCGGGATGGTTCCGTACCACTTCCCAGCAGAACTGAAAAAGGTTCCGGTGTTCCCGGAACCTTTTTTGGTGCACAAAAAAAATGCCTAGTGCGCAAAAGGTTGTAACATTGTACCCTGGCGACACTACCACATACGTGAACGTATGGATTACTCTGCTATATCGGTGTCGTTTACAGCCTTTTGCACACTACAAAAAACCGTAGAGGTTCTTTCAAAGCGGGATTTAAACGAACCGTGCACCGGACAACCTCCGGGGGTGCACGAGGCTAACTCCGGACCGGCTCCGGATCGACACCAGGCTCACTCCGGACTAACTCCGGGTAGAGCCGCCGATCCCGAAGGATCGTCCCGGCTTCATACGAGGTTTTCTCACTTACTCTGATCTTCCAAAACCCGGAGAATCTCCGGCAACACCTGTTTTTTTCGGGAGAGAATCTGGGGTAAAAAGAAGATACCTTCGTCCAACCGCTGGTATAGTAACCCGCCCTCTAGTTGATCAGGCCCCTGGCTCACCAGATAGCTATCCTGTTTCATAACATCGGTAATTAGCAACATCGTCCAGTCCAGATGTTTTTCCTTGGCCACGGATGCGAGAGCTTCCTGAAAGCCCGAAACAAGCTCCTGTACCCCTTCGAGACTGATTACCTCTACCTGGCCGATTCCCACGGATTTTCCAAACTGTGAATAGGTCTTGAAATCCGCCAGGACAACCTCCCGGGGGTCGCGTTCTTCCAAGGCCTTTAATTGGCTGAACATCTCCTTGGCGTATTCATCGGGATTTAAACCGGTCACTGCTGCAAGCTCCTGGAGGGCTGTCGCATCTTCGGAAGTGGCGGTAGGGCTCTTCATATTAACCGTATCGCTGATGATACCCGAAAAGAGGAGTAGGGCGATGTGGGGCGGCATGTAGATGCCGTGCATCTTGAAGTGTTGAAATACAATGGTAGAACTGGACCCAACTGGTTTGCTGGCGATATAAATAGGCATCAGGGTTTTTTCCGCCCCGAAGCGGTGATGGTCAATAATCTCAACAATCCGTGCTTCATCAGCCCCCGTTATGCTTTGGTGGATTTCGTTGTGATCCACCATAATAAGGTCCTTCACCGGTTTTTCAATGAAGGAACGCCGGGTGACAATGCCGATAAAACGGTCACCCTCGAATACCGGCAAACCCCGATGTTCCGAGTCCATAAGAAGATGCTTTGCCTCCTCGAAACCCATATCCTGTTGGACCTTGGGAAGGGATTTATTGGCTATGGTGTACACCGGTACGCTCATCCGCAGTAGCCGTATTGACTCGGCCGTATCGGCATTGGACAAGAAAACGGTACCCGGATACGCCGAGATGTCCACCGAGAGTTGATCCGGATCATCCAGTCCGGTAATCACGATGGCGGGCAGTTCATTTTCGATGGCATGTTGGAGGATTTTCTGCCGGTTGCCCACCACCAGAATGGGTTTGGTCATGAGATCGTTCATTCGTGTAAGATACACGTCGAAGGGCATGGCCCCGGTCATAATCGGTGCCTTAAAACTATGTTCGGCCCCGCGCTTGAGAAACACCCCGGGAATTACATGGGGAATGTTGTCCACCAAGAACTCGTGCATGGGCCGACCCATACTTGACTGGCTCACCAGGTAGCTTGAGACCTCGTTTACCGAAATAGAGCCAACATAATCCTCGTCCTTTAATATGGGCAGTAAACTGATGTTTTCCTGGTAGAAGATCCGTGCCGCCTCGAGAATGGGGCTTTCCGGTTTCAGGGCCATATACTCGGTTTTAACCACATCCCCCACGGTGGCGTATAGATTTTTATACAGCTCAGGAGGAGCAATGTTGGCTTTCTTAAATGCCGCCTTGGTTTGATCATTCAAGGCTCCGCAACGGATCGGAATAAAGGTTCTTGAATTGTCCAACTTTGCCTTTAGGTAGGCATAACTATAGGAAGCCACGGTGCAATCCATATCGGGATTGATGTGGCCGGTTACGTACACAGGTTGTTTCATTGGGCCATAGTACCCTGAAAACCCCGGGATCGAAAAGATGGAAATGCATTCCTGCCCGGAACCGGAATCACCTACCCACAGCCTTGGCATGGTTGAACGGGGTTGAATGGCCCCCCTCGGAAGGTGGCAGTGTCCCGGACATTCAAATCACCCTATCCAGAAAAATCTTGACGGATCGCCGGGCACGCCGTACAATTTTAAACCGTAGTCCGGGGGATGGGTTTGTAAACCGGTTTAGGGTGATTCGATCGCCTTAACCAGCAAAACCATGTGGGCTACCCAGGGGGTACATTACTAGGGGGCAACTCATCAAATCTACCGCCCGGCCGGCCCGGGGAGTAGGTTTGATTTCCATTCTAGAATTACCCCACATCTACAAGGGGGTTTCAATGAAATCAAAACTGAGATTTGTGATAGGACTGTTAGCCGTCCTATTTCTCGCTGTTTCCTGTGCATCCGCACCGGGTACTGTTGACGGTGCCCAGGCTGCCGGGGAAGTCCAGGCTGCAGCAGCCATACCAGAGAATACCGTCCGGGTGCACTACCAGCGGACCGACGGGAACTATGAGAACTATGTTCTCTGGATCTGGAACGATACAACCTGGGAAAGTGACGGCGGCTGGCCCAACGGGTTAGAAAAGGCCGGGGTTGACAGCTACGGAGCCTACTACGATGTTCCGGTAAAATCCGATGCCATGAAGCTGGGTATGGTTGTAGTAGAAAAGACCCTGGGGGATGCCGGAAAAGACGGTGGCGATAAGATAATCGACTTCAATTTCCCGGCGGTTCGCGAGCTTTGGCTCGTGGAGGGTTCGGATGAGGTCATGCTCACCAAACCCGTTCAAATCCCTGAAAATACCCTACGGGTACACTACACTCGGGATGACGGTAACTACGAAAACTATGTCCTGTGGATCTGGAACGATACTACCTGGGAGAGTGCCGACGGCTGGCCTGAGGGACTGCCCAAAACAGGAATTGACGAATTCGGGGCATACTACGATATTCCTCTGAAAGAAGGGGCGAGTCAGGTTGGATTTCTGGCGGTGGACCGCACCCTGGGGGATTCCGGGAAGGATGGCGGCGACAAGAGCTTTGCCATGCTCGACCAGTATAACCGTGTTTGGATCCGGCAGGGTGATGATGAGGTATATGTGACTCCAAGCTATGCAAAACCCGTTGGAATTGTATCGGCCACCGTGGCCAGCAACTCCTCCATCAAGGCTACATTTATTTCCACCCAGGGCTTGAAGGCCGACGACCTAGTCCAGGATTTGGCGATTGAACAGGCCGACGGAACAATGGTAATTCCGTCTGGAGTGGAGGTAAAGGCTGATGGAAAAACGATAGAAATTTCTCTCCCCATAGATATAGACCTAGCACCCTACACCGTTACCTACGATGAAAAGACGGTTACTGCCACCGTGGGTTGGCAGTACGTAGAC
Source organism: Spirochaeta lutea (assembly GCF_000758165.1). Lineage (NCBI taxonomy): Bacteria > Pseudomonadati > Spirochaetota > Spirochaetia > Spirochaetales > Spirochaetaceae > Spirochaeta > Spirochaeta lutea. Next base: position 95,712 of record NZ_JNUP01000052.1, read on the forward strand.
GGCGAATACGCCTATGACGGGGAGCTGGGTCCCTTCCTCCAAAACGATGGTTCCGCCCTACTGAAAATGTGGTCTCCCATGGTAGCCCGGGTCTCGGTTGTTCTCTACGATAAGGACGATCAGGACAGGGTTATCCGTGATGATATTCCCATGACAAAGGGAGATGACGGTGTATGGTCCGTGGTCCTTGATTCCGGCAATACCGGTGTTTCAAACCTTCGGGGCTACTACTATCACTACAAGGTAGACGCCTCCGGGGACGGGAATACTCGGTTAGCCCTAGATCCCTATGCAAAGTCCATGGCACCCTTCAATAATGCTATTTACGAGATTGGCAAAGGCGCCATCACTGCCGATGTGGCAGCTATCGGACCTCGATTAGAGTACGCGTCCATCCCCGGGTTCACCAAGGAGGAAGACGCCATTATCTGGGAGGCCCATGTCCGGGATCTTACCGTAGACCCCTCCATTGAAGGGGAGTTATCCGCACCCTTCGGCACCTTCCAGGCCATCATTGACCGCCTGGAATATATTCAGTCCCTGGGAGTAACTCATATTCAGCTCTTGCCGGTAATGAGTTATAAGTGGGGAGATGACTACGCCACCCGGCAGCGCGAAATGGAATACTCCGCCAAGGATAATAACTATAACTGGGGCTACGACCCCCATAGTTACTTCTCCCTCAGCGGTATGTACTCAGAAAATCCGGATGATCCGGAGCGCCGGATCGAAGAGTTTAAAGCCCTTGTCCAGGCGATTCATGACCGCGGCATGGGGGTTATTTTAGACGTGGTATTCAATCACACCGCCGATCTAAGAATATTTGAGGATCTGGCTCCCGGGTACTACCACTTCATGGATGCCGACGGAACACCCCGAACCAGTTTTGGCGGCGGTCGTCTCGGTACCACCCATGCGATGAGCCGGAAGGTGATGGTTGATGCCCTTTCCTATTGGACCAGGGAGTTCAAAGTTGATGGATTCCGTTTCGATATGATGGGTGATCATGATGCAGAATCCGTACAGGCAGCATACGATGCCGTCAAAGCCCTGAACCCGAATATTGTAGTGATTGGGGAAGGATGGCGGACCTATGCAGGCGATGCCGGGGATCCCCGGCAGCCCGCCGATCAGGATTGGATGGCCCATACCGACGGGGTAGCAGTGTTCTCCGATGAGATTCGGAACGAACTCAAATCCGGTTTCGGCAGTGAGGGGCAGCCCCGGTTCATTACCGGCGGTCCGCGGAATATTCAACAGATTTTTGACAATATCAAAGCACAGCCTCATAATTTCACCGCCGATGATCCCGGTGACGTGGTTCCCTATATCGCAGCCCACGACAACCTGACCCTCCACGACGTCATTGCCCAATCGATCCGTAAAGATCCCGATGTTCCCGAAAACAACCGGGAAATCCACCAGAGAATCCGGATCGGTAATGCCATGGTGCTAACCAGCCAAGGTGTTGCCTTCATCCATGCCGGGCAGGAATACGGGCGAACAAAACAGTGGCGTGCCCCGGGGAAACCCGAACACAAGGACACCCGGATGACGAACCGAGATGGCAGTCCCTTTGCCTACCCGTATTTTGTCCACGACTCCTACGATTCTTCAGACATCATCAATATGTTTGACTGGGCAAAGGCTACCGATCCCCAGGCATATCCGGAGAACAACCTCACAAGAGCCTACACCGCAGGTCTCATATCCCTACGCCGCTCCACCGATGCCTTCCGCCTCGGGACAAAAGAGCTGGTAGAGGCTAATGTCCAGCTTCTGGACATACCAGAGGTCCGGGCTGTGGATCTCGTATTACCCTTCAGTGCGAAGGCTACCAACGGCGATGTGTACTATGTATTCATCAATGCGGATACCAAGGTCCGAACCCTCAGTCTCGATCAGGATCTCCGGGACGGCACCGTGGTAGTGGACAATGATGAAGCCGGACCTGCAGGGGTTGCCGATCCCTCCGGGTTCAGGTTGGGAGCAGGGAACATCACCCTCGATCCCCTGACCGTTGTTATAGTTCGAAAATAAGGCACCTCCCCCTGCCTTGCCCGGCCTTCCTCGGAGGGCCGGGCTTTTTAGTTCCAGGCTTTTTTAGTTCCGGGCCTGTTTAGTTCCGGGCTTTTTGGGGAGGGTGGAGCACCCAGGGGTGGTATGACTCATGTAAGGGGTGCTTGCCGGTGACCTGCTCTAGGACTATCGCCGCCCTTGGGCAAATGGCACAACCCTGTACCCACTACCAAGGGCTATCTATGAGCGATCGCTATTCCGAAGCCAGGGATGAGAGGAACCCTGAAACCCTATCAAAAACAACCCCACGCTCAGGTTCATCCATATTAAAAATTGTATGCGGATAGTCTTTAAGCAGCCCCACCTCCACCTCCGGCACCACAGAGGTGAGAATTTCAATGTTACGCTCCCATTCCACCACCGTATCGGCAGTGCCCTGAATCAAGAGCATAGATCCAGTATAGCCCCCCACCAATCTCCCGTTATAGAGGTCCGGTTGACGGTGATGTACCCACCTGATGTATGCTTCGAGCCAGGAGGGATGGTACACCGGTTCATACAGCGGATCTCCCTGCAGGGTAAACCGGATATACTCATCGCTGGTGCTCACCCCGGGACTAAAGGCGGCTAATTGCTGCATCCACCCAGTTAGATGAATGGAATGGTTACCTGCCAAACGGTTGAACACCCATCGTAATTCCCGGGACGGAAGGTCGATCAACGGCGCGCCCAAAATAATACCCCGGGGAAGGGTTTCCAGGATCTTCTCCGGATTCTCCCCAAGGTGGTACTGGATGAGTAGCTCCAGTATGGCAGTACAGCCGGTACTGTGGCCAATCATGACGAAGGGCCCCTCAGACTCCCCTGTAAGCTTTACCCACACCGTCCGGACCGCTTCGGCGTACTGGCGAAAATCGTCTATTGCATACCGCCCCCCCGTAGACATTCCGTGACCCGGTAGATCCATAAGCCACACCCGCCATCCCTTGTTCACCAGATGGGATGTAAGCTCTGCCATATGCCCGCCATGGGCGGTGTAGCCGTGGATCACCAGCACCGATCCCTTCACCCCGATCCCCTCGGGGGGATGGTGGGTGCTCACAAAAACCTGGTACTCATCGGTGCTCAGATACCCGGCCCGCTGCAGGGTGCTATCCAAGGTAAAGGTCGATGCATAGGCTCTCAGGTTGTCAAATCCGCTAATCGACACCAACTCCGGAGAGCTGTCAATGAGATCGGATTTAAGATGGTCCAAGGTAACACAGACTTCTGGCGGGAAATCCTGGGGGATGCTGGTGCATCCTGCGAGGGTTATACTGAAAAGCAGTATGAGTAACCAAAGCCGGGAGCAAAAAAACCGGCTCAAGGAATCGAGCCGTACAACCCCCATAGTCGCCCCCAACCAAGCTTCTCCCCTCAAAGCCCTTCCTTGACCCGGAATTTCATCCATTTTCCCCTGTTTCATACATTCTCCATTTACCGTAAAGAGCCTCTCAAGACCAAAGAAGGTGAGTCCAAGAGCGTAACCTACACCGGAACGGTGCCGTGCTAACCAGGCACGAGATCCAAGGGTCGGTTGTCAGTCACCATGGTTACAACCCCTGACTATAAGAAAAATATAGTGCGCAAAAGCGTGTAAACTACGCCAGATTTAGCGGCGCCACCCCGGTTTCAACCCCAGGAATAGTGCCGTCGAGGGGCAGGGTTACAACCTTTTGCGCACTATTTAAGAAAAAAACAGGTTAACGCCCTAGTTTAAGCTCCAGTTAAGATTGAGATGCTATAATCCAAGTCATGAATGGCAGCACGAACATACTAATCGTTGAAGACAATCTCCAGCTTAGAAAATACATCGGAAAGACCCTAGAATCCAGCGGCTATCTCGTAACCCTTGCAGATTCCGGTGAGTCGGCCATCTCGAGACTCCGTCATGAAGACTTTGACCTTGTCCTGCTAGATCTCATGCTAGGCGATACCCACGGTCTCGAGATCCTCAAGCTCATCCGTCGGCAGAATGAATTTCTGCCGGTAATCATCGTGTCTACCTGTACCGATGTCTCCGTGAAGGTGGATGGATTTCAAATCGGCTGCGATGACTACCTGACGAAGCCATTTTATTCAGATGAGTTGTTGGTCCGGGTGCAGCGGCAGCTGAAGAGAAGAGAACAAATTCGGTCAAAACAAAATGTTCAGTTTATTGAGGAAGACCTAACCCTGCCACCCTTCAGTCTCAACCTCCGTACCTGCGAGGTTTACAAAGAGGGGGTCCTCATTGAAATGCGGCAAAAGCTCTTCGACATCCTCCTGTTTCTCGCCCAGAGTCCTAATCAAACCATCGCCAAGGAAACCATCCTCCACCATTGTTGGGAAAACTGGGAGGAGGCCAGTTCCAATACCCTGTATGTCCACATCCGACAACTCCGCAGCCTTATAGAAGATAATCCGGACAGACCCGCCTTCCTGCAAACCGTCAGGGGTCGCGGATTCAGGCTGAGTATTCCCTCTCTGGTCAACTAGGGCACTCTGAATGACCATGGGGAAAGCTAATTCTGTAGATAGTTCCCCCTTCTTGGCCTGACTGGGTTTCCAGGGTGATTCCAATGTAATCCCCCAAAACCCGGCTGCACAGCTCCAGATCAGGGTGCGAAAACGGCTGTTTTGTCTGGAAAACCACTGATACTCTGGGATTTTCCCGATCCGTCAACCCCACCAGGATCGCGGCACCTGCTTCTGCGTTTATCAAAAACCGAACAAATAGGTCCTCCAACAATAATCTCGTGATTCCTGGCAATCCTGCTCTGGACGCTACCTCCTCCGGTATAGTGGCATGGAATGCAACATCACTCTGTACTGCCATAGGCGTGAGGTCAAGAATCAACTCATGAAGAATGCGTGCTACTGAAAACTGCTCGAAGGAGGGGTAGTCCCGAGACCCTAGGCCCCGGATGCCCAGGGCAGACCGTAACTTCTGAAGATCGGAGAATTTTTGCTCCGACCATTCCTGGCGGATAAAGTCGCTTCTTGATTGACGTACCAGGCAGGTGGTCATATACAGCAGGCAATCTCGAACCGATACATTTTTCTCTGCCGCCAAAAACCGGGCTTTCACCCTCCGTTCCAGCAAAAAAAAGAAGCCAAGTATCAGAACCAAGGCAATCCCCAAGGGAATCCCTGATCTCAGAATCGAATCCCGCCATTCGCTCTCTATTTTCTCCTGCAGGGCCATGCCGCAGTATCTCACCAATACATAGGTATCCCAATCCTCCATGTAGCTGCTCCACATGACACCATTTGGTACCCACTGACCCTGGTGAACAACACCGGTGGTCGTTCGATTCCGTTGCAGTTCTCCAAAAAAATCATCCCCCCATTTGTCTCCTATGCTTACGGGTTGTTTCAGCTCATCTGGATTGGAAGAGTAAACAAGGCTGCCGTCCCTCCGGGCTAGATAGACCGTGATGGGAAAGGCTTCCTCATAGGCGTCTAGGGATTCTCTGAATTCTGCGGCGTTTATTCCGCCGCCGGTAACCCCGAGGAAGGTTCCTGAGCTGTCATATACAGGAACATTTACATAAATGCCTAGAAAGTCCTCTTCAGGATAGTACCAAGAATCAATAGTCGATTGTCCTGCATTGTCCCGAACCGCTTCTCGGAATATGTAGTACCATCCATCCCTCTCCCAGGTTGTCGGGCTGAGTGAAACGACCCTCCCATCCGTACCGTAGTACGTCTCGGTCTCATCACTTACTAGACTTGCATCTAATAACCCGTGGCGTGCCCGTACGTTCTCCATGAAATCCATCAGTGCGGGAACATCCCTTTCCCCATTCAGAATCCAGGATTCAATAAATCCATCTTGAAGAAGGGCTTCCCCCGCCTGTTTATATACCAAGGCTTTCATGTGCAGGCTCAGCTGCAGGGAAAGTCCGATGGTGGGTAACTCATGGTCGATGATAAAAACTTCTAGTTCTTGGGCATTTTTACTGGCATTCATCCAGGTTAGGATACTGAATCCTGCGGTCAGCAGTAGAACCAGATACACGATATACTGTTTCTTAACCATGAATCTCTTCCTCATATGTGGTCAACTGAAGAATAAAGCGGGATCCATGGGGAGTATTTACCCGGTAATAAAGATCTCCCTGCACCATCCGCGCCAGTTCTCGGCCGACGAACAACCCAAGCCCCGTGGAGGACTCTCCGCCGGTTGGCCGGGTAGTGAGTTTCTCGAACCGTCCGAAGAGTTTATTCGTTTCCTCCTCGGGTACACCGGGTCCCGTGTCTGCAACCTCAACGAGAATTGGGTTTTCCGAAGAAACCGTAACGGTAATAGTACCCCCAGGCGGGGTAAACTTAATACCATTATCTATGAGATTATAGAGGATCCCCTTCACTGCCGTATAATCGCCGTAGGCTTGGGGGCAGTCCTGGGGTATATCGAGACTCAGATGCTGGTCCTTGTTCTCCGCCTTTCGGCTCAGGTCTTGAATTACGCTGTGGAGAAGGGCCTGCAAATCTACATCCTCCAGTCGAACGGTTTGGCGCCCATCGGAAAGTCGAAAGGAAATCAATACGTTCTGGACGATATCGTTAATCTCCCTGCTGGAGACCGCTAAGTCATCATATATTTCTCCAATACCTGAATCATCAGACTGTTTCAATGAACCTAGGTCCCGGATACGATTGAGCAGGATGGTCAGCGGGGTATTTACGTTGTGGGTCAGAAAGAAGAGAAAGGCGTTTTTCTCCCGTTCGGATTGAGAAAGTGATAGATTATGTCCAGCTATCTGCTTAAGCCGAACCAAGGTTTGTACCCGGACTGCTAATTCGGAAGCCTCAAAGGGCCGGGTCAAGAAGTCGTTTACACCGACCGCATAGCCCTTTTGCATCAGGTGATCGGCATAATAATTGGTTATCATCAGGATGGGCAACTCAAAGAGGTTGTGATTGTCTCTAATCAGTCTGCACAGGTGGTAGGCTCCCTCACCAGTCGATGTTGGGTCAAGAATAAGTGTATCAACCTTCTGATGAACTGCCGCTTGGAGAACACTTATATCGGTGTGGGCCGTATTCACTCTGTATCCCTCTGCCTGGAGAAGCAGACCGAGGTGGGTGGCCTTTCTATCGTCTGTTTCGAATATCCATATGGTACCATGGTCGTGCTCTGCTGATTCATCAATATCTTCCTGCTCCCGCAATTCAACCAAGGGTCGGCAATCCGGGCGGTCCAAAATCCTGTCATCCTCGTCAATACAGCCCGCTGTCTGCTGGATTTGGTGCTTCAACGCGATCGCCTCGTCTGCAATAACCTGGGTTGCAGCCGTGATCTGCGGATTGGTGAATTTCCGGTTTAAAATCCGGGCGGTGGCAATAATGCTTTCCACCGGCCGGCGAAGCTGGTTATGTAATTCGAAGACCATGGATTGAGAAAGGCCTTGTAGCGATAGGAGTTCCTGGTCGGCTTGGCTTCTCAGCCTTTCAACCTCGGATTGTGCCTGTTTTACCGATCTCTGAAAGCGGAGCCATATACTATTTAACAGCACCGAACTGCCCAAAAACATGTGAGCCAGTAGTCCGAAGATTTGGCGGTATTTCAAAAAGGCAGGTTCTCGAAGGCCGCCTAAGCCGCTGAGAATATCCAGCACCATCATAACAACCCAAGGAACGAAGGTTAGAATGATCCAGATTCGTTCTACATCTCTCTTTCGAATCACTAAGGCAATCGGAAATCCCAGAGAAAGCAGCATTAGTATCGACAGCAGGTTTAAAATATCCGCGATTTGGTAGGGAATCATAAAGCCGCTTATGACAACCAGAACCAATCCGATTCCCAGCATGCTTCTGAGAAAATACCGTATGCTTTTTGGCAGTTCCCGGGAAAATAACCCCTCAGCCAGTACGTAGGCTCCCGCCATATTTAAGAAAATCGTAAGGGGAAACAGCCATTCGGGATACACCAGGGTATCAAAATACAGCAGCAAAGCCCGGCTCTGGCGTAGAAAAAAGAGGAACACTGAGGTATCAAAGGCTGCAATCACAAAGAAAACCCTCTCCCTCAGGAGTATGCCCCCTAGAATACTGACAATCACTAAGGTGAGAAACGAACCGGTTATCCCTCCGATCAACGAACGTTCCGTCACCGTGCGGTTTGTGAATTCCGTAACCCCAAGTAACTCCGGGGTAATCAAAATTCCCCGAGGGCCGTGGAATTCCACCACCACGGTTCGAGTGGACTTTCCCGGGACCGATAGCGGAAATGCGGCATTCAGGCTTCTGACGGGAGTCTGATACGTCGGCACAATATCGCCATGACGGAACATGGTGACCGCGCCGCTTGGTTTTGGGGCTAACAGTTCTGTGTAATAATTAGAATTTCTATTAGCAAACATCACGGAGCGTTCACGATCCTGATTATTCTGTATCTCAATCCACAGATATGCATATAAGCTGGATGTGGAAAAGGAGTCTGCCGACAGTTCCTGGTACGCCCCGTCTCGGTCCGCCAGCTGGGTGGCAGATTTTCTGACGTTGCTTTGATTCACCCAGAGTTGGTAATCAATTCCTGCCGCACCCTCCGACTGAAAATCAAACTGAGATACTAAGAGGATAATAACAATCAGTATCGCCGTCAGAGCGGCCAAGACAAAGGTAAATCGTGCTTCAAATTTCGTCCAATTATTCATCCGAGGGTTCCTTCCCGTTTATTACATAAGAGGTTCTTTCGAAACACAGGTTTGAATGAACCATGGTTTGAACTAACTGCATTACATCATTAATAGTAAATAATGTAACATTCCATATTACCACACATGCCAACTGTAAGCGACTTTTCCAATAGGCTCTTAAAACAATCATAATCCAACAACAAACTACCCAAGCGTATAACCACTCATACTGGCTCACCCCGAGGCATGTAATATTGCTGCTTGATCTCCCTCCCCGGTATGTTTGGTGAGGGTATGTTCAAGGCTTGCAAGCAGTTCACTGCGGTCCTGGCCGTCGCATTCGATATACGCCGCGTCAATCCGAAGGGATGCGAGCTGAGCAGTACGGGAAAACTCCATGGCCAGTTTCTCGGTAGTTTTATACGCCTGATGCCCCCTGGTGTTCGGGAGCAGCAGGAGGAATCGGCCGCCGCTAATCCGTGACAGGATATCGGCCTCCCTAACATGGGTAGAGGCCACTTCGGCCACTGCGCAGCAAAGTTCATCAGCCCGGTCAAAGCCGGACTGAAGGTTGATGGAGGAAAACCCGCGAATATCCAGGAGAATTAACGAAAAGGCATAATCATACCGCTGTGTCATGACGACTTCGTGGTCAATCTGCCTATACATAAAGGTACGGTTAAAGAGACCTGTCAAATCATCCCGGACACTGAGTTCCTGAATAGTTTGATCCTTTTGGCTCACTGCGCCAGAGAGCTGTTCCACCGTCGAGGACAATGTCTCAATCTCCTTTTGATCCTTGTACGCCCTGAGAATCAACCGGGAACTCTGGGAATCCCCAGGATAAATCTGTTCAACCTCCCGATACCCATTGGCTTTCAGGTAGCCTGCGATGCCGTCCCAAGATGATTGTTTTGCAGGAGAGAGCTCTCGGATCGCTGTGTACAGTTCAGCATTCACCCCGATCCGGTTATCCCCCTCTTTTTTCCACATCAGGGGAATAGGGATTATCTGCAGCATCTTATCTCCCTCGGCAATTCCTCGCTCCAGCCGATGAATATGATTTTGACTTTTTATTCGGTACAGGAGTATTCCGACGATTGCGCCAAGGGCAATACCAAATATTGAAGAGACCAAAAGTAGTAGAAACTGGGAGGGAGGCGATGCCTGTGATAGTGGGAAATACTGGAAAAACTGCCAGGTTGAGCTCAGTTCCTTGGTTTTTCCCTTGGCAATCAATGAACTCAAGGCATCGTTCAAGGTAGAAAGCAGCTCCTGGTTTCCTTTCTCCACGCCGAACCGATACGCTACGGAAAAAAGACTGCGCCCGGATTCGGCCACATGTTGGTACCCCCGATCTCGCAGAACGTATCGCCCAAGACTAAAGGGTGCGATGGTATAATCCGCCTTTCCCTGCTCAATTAGTTGAAAGGCCTCAGAATATGTAGGCACCAGTTCAACCGACTCTGATAATCCCGATGGTACAACATACTTTTCGATGGCTATATCACCCTTGAGAATGACTCCGTGGAACCCCTCCAGGCTGCCCAGGGTTACCGAGAGATTCTTCCTATAAAACACCGTATAAGACTCCACCAGGTATGGAATGCTGAAATCCATGTTCTCTGCCCGACCTGCAGATTTGACAATACCAGAAACGGCATCAACTCCCCCGGTTTCCAATGATTCAAGGGTCCTATGCCAGGTATCCAGTTTTTTAGTTATGGCAACGCCCATTTCTAACGATAGAGCCTTAACGAGATCAATATCAAACCCCCGGGCTTCCCCATCATCCAAAAAACTCAGGGGAATATAGTCCTGGTCCATACCAAAGACCAGATTCTGAGGGGTACCAGGTTCCTCGGTCTGAGTATGTCCGGATTGATCATGGTGGGGCACCTGTGCGGGTAGGGAGGGAGAGCGTACTATGCCGAAGGCAGCAAAAACTACTAAGACTAAGAAAAACCTGAGATGCATCGTCATTACTCCAAAGTGTAGTTTATTGTGCAGCCCCGGTGCAATCCTTCCTCCTCGTATCTTGGGATAAAAGCGGCGTCCGATCACCGACCCGCTGCAGCATGCCTAGGGCAGTTGGACGTGCCCGGGGGACCCGTGAGTTCAGAGGGTGGGGGGCGCCTGTTCTGCGATCCTGTACCAGGCAACGGGGAAATGAAACAATAACCCGTCTCCATCAGGCTTCAGAAATCGCCCCTGGCTCACTTGTATTGATAGTGCGCAAAAGGTTGTAACTTTTGACCCCGGCGACACCACACCATGGGTGAACTTATAGGTTGCACCGCTATATCTGGTGCCGTTTACAACCTTTTGCGCACTATACATTGTATTAGGCACTGAGTATCGAACCCTCTGTGTACACGCAAAGGTAACAACCCCGGAAACAGCGACTCCACCCACGCACCCTGCCAGGGGTATGGTCGTCAGCAGCAAAATTACAGCCTCCTGGGGCTAACCTCCTGGGGATAAAATAGAACAGCACATACCCGCATACCGAGGCAGCGGTGTTAGCCGCTGCCTCTTGGTGAGAAGCTAGGAAGGTAAGGGTATGATCCGGAAAGACAGCAGAATTACCCAGGCAAACCGAACACTAGTTTAGAGTCGGTTGGGACGTCCGTCTTTCCAGCATTGGCTACTGTCGGACCACTCTGAAATTATCGAAGCTCGCTGCAATACTATTGGTCCGTAAAGAAATATGTGTCCCACGAAGAAGTTCAGGATTAGGAAGGGAAAAGCTAACCGGTGAAGGAAGTCCGGGCAGGGTTGCTGAAACAATACCGGTCCGAGGATCAACACTCAAGCGGATTGTGGCCTCCTGAGCAAAAAGAGAGGCGACATCCGAGGCTCGGAGCGTCACTCCCATATCCGAGAGAACCCGCAAATAATCCATGCTCAATCTGTCATCCACAGCATACCGACTGGTAACCGGATCTCTGCGGATTCGGGCATCCCGTTCCAGGAACATCCGTGAATTACTGGCGCTCTCATACACCTGGAGGCGCAAACCGTAGTGTTCCGGGTAATTCTGACGGGTCTCGGGCCGGGTATCCAGGTTCACCCAAAGCAGGTAGCTCTGACCATGACCCCAGGCGCGTCTTCCCAGAGCCGGATTCTCAACCCCTAGTTGGATACCAAAGCCCCCGTGGTACCGCTCATTTCTCAGAGCCTGGGCGTCAGCATACCCGCCGCCCTCGTACCGTACCGAGAACTCCACCACGTAGGGACGGGACTGATCGACCCGCCGGTCTATCCGGGCTAAAGCCTCAGATTCGTTGGCCTGAACCAAGCGTCCATTTCTGGCTGACCACTGCCCGGGTCCGGGAGTCCAGTCTGCCAAACTGGCAAAGCGGTCAGCGACGATCTGTCCTGCGGCAGTACCGACCATCAGCATGGCCAACACTACCACCAGTGCCATACGTTTGCTCATACAAACCTCCTGCATTGTCGTGATTTCTCATTATAATAACATACCGAAGCCTCCCTGGTGACGCTAATTCTTGCCAATTCATGTAATCCTACCGTGGCAAGGTCTTTTCCCGCCAAAACCCTTAGATTGTGCGCAAAAGCCTGTAAATCACACCGGATATAGCTGAACTACCCGTGTCCCGACTCAGGGGATAGCAACAACAATTTTTTTAAAACCCATTGTGGACCCAAAAAAATGCGATAAAATCCCCTTGAAACCGCCGTGTCTTAAAACGGCCCATTACAACACAGGGAGCCCGTATGTATTCAAACACCTATTGGATCACGCAAATGGTGATCACCATAGTCCTTGGTCTGGGAGTACCCACAATCCTTGGCCTCGGAATCCTCGGCTGGCGGCGTCTCAGTCTGCGGAAGCGTGAACTCGATCTCCGCCAACAGGAACTCTTTCTGGAATCGGAATCGCTCAAGATTAAGCGCCTGGAACTCGAGCAATCCCCCAGTACAACAAGCCGGGATCGTTGAAATTGTATATAGTGTTTTTCTTAGGGTGATTCCAATGCCCGGTCCTCCGCCACGGAGCAAAAAAACCGTACGCCGGACCTTGACATTCTCCATCCCCCTTGCTATTCTCCACCCTCACGCGCAGACATTACAAACCTTCGCGGTTTGTCCCTGAATCATAGAGCCGGGATCTGTTCCCAACATTCTGTGGTTCTTGGTTGACCTGCTTGACAAAACCGGAACGATGCTATATTGTACATCCTCACCGGCAAGCACCACGACAGTGTTGTGCGCGGTATTGAACGCTCTTTAACAGGAAATAGAGAAGGGAAAGAAGTCAAGAACGAGTGGTAGGAACTGCTCGTGCGAAGCGACCAGTCAATTGGTTTAGCGAGAAGGATTGCAAACATACTTTAATGAAACAAGACTGTCTCTTTATGAGACAGAATTATATCATGGAGAGTTTGATCCTGGCTCAGAACGAACGCTGGCGGCGCGTTTTAAGCATGCAAGTCGGACGGTAACAGGCCTTCGGGCGCTGACGAGTGGCGAACGGGTGAGTAACACGTAGGTGATCTGCCCAGAGGTTGGGGATAGCCTGTGGAAACACAGGGTAATACCGAATGAGCTTATTTTACTGTGGTGAAATAAGGAAAGGGGCTTCGGCCTCGCCTTTGGATGAGCCTGCGGCTGATTAGCTAGTTGGTGGGGTAAGAGCCTACCAAGGCGACGATCAGTAGCCGGCCTGAGAGGGTGAACGGCCACACTGGGACTGAGATACGGCCCAGACTCCTACGGGAGGCAGCAGCTAAGAATCTTCCGCAATGGACGAAAGTCTGACGGAGCGACGCCGCGTGGGTGAAGAAGGCGGAAACGTTGTAAAGCCCTTTTATGGATGAAGAATAAGTATCGGAGGGAATGCCGGTATGATGACATTAGTCCATGAATAAGCCCCGGCTAATTACGTGCCAGCAGCCGCGGTAACACGTATGGGGCGAGCGTTGTTCGGAATTATTGGGCGTAAAGGGCACGCAGGCGGCTTAGTAAGTCTGGTGTGTAAGACCGCAGCTTAACTGCGGGAACGCACTGGAAACTATTAGGCTTGAGTTCAAGAGGGGGAGCTGGAATTCCAGGTGTAGGGGTGAAATCTGTAGATATCTGGAAGAACATCAGTGGCGAAGGCGAGCTCCTGGCTATGAACTGACGCTGAGGTGCGAAAGCGTGGGGAGCAAACAGGATTAGATACCCTGGTAGTCCACGCCGTAAACGATGTGCACTAGGTGTCGGGTCTTAAGACTCGGTGCCGTAGCTAACGCGTTAAGTGCACCGCCTGGGGAGTATGCCGGCAACGGTGAAACTCAAAGGAATTGACGGGGGCCCGCACAAGCGGTGGAGCATGTGGTTTAATTCGATGATACGCGAGGAACCTTACCAGGGCTTGACATAGAACCGAAAGCGTAAGAGATTACGCCCTCCTTCGGGACGGTTTTACAGGTGCTGCATGGCTGTCGTCAGCTCGTGCCGTGAGGTGTTGGGTTAAGTCCCGCAACGAGCGCAACCCCTATTGTCCGTTACCATCATTTAGTTGGGGACTCAGACAAGACTGCCGGTGACAAACCGGAGGAAGGTGGGGACGACGTCAAGTCATCATGGCCCTTATGTCCTGGGCTACACACGTGCTACAATGGTTGGTACAGAGCGAAGCAAAACCGCGAGGTCAAGCGAAACGCAAAAAGCCAACCTCAGTTCGGATTGGAGTCTGAAACTCGACTCCATGAAGGTGGAATCGCTAGTAATCGCGCATCAGCACGGCGCGGTGAATACGTTCCCGGGCCTTGTACACACCGCCCGTCACACCACCCGAGTTGGGGGTACCCGAAGTCGTTAGTCTAACCATTACGGAGGACGGCGCCGAAGGTACGCTCGGTAAGGGGGGTGAAGTCGTAACAAGGTAGCCGTACTGGAAAGTGCGGCTGGATCACCTCCTTTCTGCGAGAAAGGTAACTTTCAAGCACAAAGGCAATTCAACAGCACGGACGGTTTTTACTGCTTAGACTTCTTTC
>NZ_JNUP01000053.1 GCF_000758165.1 Spirochaeta lutea
CCAGCTGGTGGTTCCCGTAGCCGCCTGCCAGGTGCCGTCCAGGCCGTCGGTGGTGTCCAGGCTGTATTCCACACTGGCTATCCCCGAGCCTGACTCGGTTACCGTCCCGCTGACGGTGTAGGTCGCGCCGTTCACCTGGGTCGAGCCGTCTCCGTTCAGGTTATTCACTGCTACCACCGGATCGGCGGTGTCCACCACCACCGTCCGGGTGACGGTATGGGTCCTCCCCACATTATCGCTTCCGGTTATCGCGATGCTGTAGCTGCCGTCCCCGTCATCGATGGGCACAGCCTGGCTCCAACTGCCGTCTCCACTCGTGTAATTAAAGGCTCCCAGGGCGATATCATCGGTGTTCGGCCCGTCCACGGTTATGGCAATGGGACTTCCCGCCAACTGCAGGCTGTCGGTCACCGTTCCGTTTACGGTAAACCCGGCGTTCTTATACACCGTACCGTCATACTCTGCATCTACCGTTACTACCGGATCAGCCCGGTCCACGGTAAAGCTCCGGCTTCCCACCGGACTTACATTCCCCGCCCGGTCAATAGCCCGGACGTACAGGGTCCGGTTCCCCTGGCCAAGGCGGTGGTTCACGTTCGCTGCGCTCATACTGATGTCCACGGTCCTGAACCAACTGCTGGTTCCGCTCGCTGGACTCCAGTTGCTCTGATCAAAGCTGTATTCAACGGTCTGCAGACCGCTGCCGCCGTCAGCTGCCGTACCGCTGGATACCAGCTCGTTCACCTGGTAGGCACCGGCAAAGGCGTCAATCACCGGGGTATCAGGATCGGTTTCGTCGATCAGGAAGGTCCGGGTTTCGCTTTTTGTACGCCCGGCCACATCGGTAGCCGTAATGGTGTACACCCAGGTCCCGTCATCGCTGCCGTCATCCGGCAGGACTACCGTATAGCTGTAGCTGCCGCCGTCCGCGGCTATCTGGGCTGCACTCCGGCTGTATACCTGGGATGACGCACCGCCGTCCTTGGAGGCGGTTATAACCAGGGCTCCGGTGTCCTTCAGGGCGTTGGAATCGCTCACATCTCCGGTAAAGGTAAAGTCCCCGTTGGTTATTTCTTGGGCCGCACTGTAATTGTCCTCGCTTAGGGAGGGATCGGCGGTATCGTAATAGAAGTCGACCTGCTGGCTGGATTCGGGGTTAAGTCCGTCGGTGGCCCGGACGTACAGGGTCCGGTTCCCTTCTCCGCCGGTACTGAAGTCCACACCGGTTACGCTCCAGTTGAACCCTGACAGGGGTATGGTGGTCCAGGTGGCATTGTCGGTGGAGTATTCCAGACTGGTTACACCCTTGCCGCCGTTGTCGGTTACCTGACCGCGGATGGTGTAGCTTCCCGAGTCGATGAATTCCCCATCCACCGGGGCTGTTAGGGTCAAATCGGGTGATTCGGTGTCAATGACGATGTTCCGGGTGATGCTGGATGTTTTTCCTACCTCATCGGTGGCCAGAATGGTCACCTCGTAGGCTCCATCTCCGGCGGATACCGGCAGGGTTGTACTCCAGGTTCCGTCATCAGTGGTGTCGTTCAGCAGTTCTACTGAAGCTCCGCCATCCTTGGAATAGGTAACAACCACGCTGGTTACCCCGTTTGCATCGCTGGCTGAGCCGCCAAGGCTAATGGCTGAATTCCGGTACACGATTGACGCATTGGCAATGCCGGATTCGCTTTCTGTGAGGGTAGGCGGGGCCAGGTCAACGATGAATTCCCGCTGTACGGCTGTACTGGTATTGCCCGCGTTGTCCGTAGACCGGATGGCGAAGGTCTGTGTCAGGGTATCGGTGAGTCCCGAGAGGGCTACCGCCCAGCTGGTGGTTCCCGTAGCCGCCTGCCAGGTGCCGTCCAGGCCGTCGGTGGTGTCCAGGCTGTATTCCACACTGGCTATCCCCGAGCCTGACTCGGTTACCGTCCCGCTGACGGTGTAGGTCGCGCCGTTCACCTGGGTCGAGCCGTCTCCGTTCAGGTTATTCACTGCTACCACCGGATCGGCGGTGTCCACCACCACCGTCCGGGTGACGGTATGGGTCCTCCCCACATTATCGCTTCCGGTTATCGCGATGCTGTAGCTGCCGTCCCCGTCATCGATGGGCACAGCCTGGCTCCAACTGCCGTCTCCACTCGTGTAATTAAAGGCTCCCAGGGCGATATCATCGGTGTTCGGCCCGTCCACGGTTATGGCAATGGGACTTCCCGCCAACTGCAGGCTGTCGGTCACCGTTCCGTTTACGGTAAACCCGGCGTTCTTATACACCGTACCGTCATACTCTGCATCTACCGTTACTACCGGATCAGCCCGGTCCACGGTAAAGCTCCGGCTTCCCACCGGACTTACATTCCCCGCCCGGTCAATAGCCCGGACGTACAGGGTCCGGTTCCCCTGGCCAAGGCGGTGGTTCACGTTCGCTGCGCTCATACTGATGTCCACGGTCCTGAACCAACTGCTGGTTCCGCTCGCTGGACTCCAGTTGCTCTGATCAAAGCTGTATTCAACGGTCTGCAGACCGCTGCCGCCGTCAGCTGCCGTACCGCTGGATACCAGCTCGTTCACCTGGTAGGCACCGGCAAAGGCGTCAATCACCGGGGTATCAGGATCGGTTTCGTCGATCAGGAAGGTCCGGGTTTCGCTTTTTGTACGCCCGGCCACATCGGTAGCCGTAATGGTGTACACCCAGGTCCCGTCATCGCTGCCGTCATCCGGCAGGACTACCGTATAGCTGTAGCTGCCGCCGTCCGCGGCTATCTGGGCTGCACTCCGGCTGTATACCTGGGATGACGCACCGCCGTCCTTGGAGGCGGTTATAACCAGGGCTCCGGTGTCCTTCAGGGCGTTGGAATCGCTCACATCTCCGGTAAAGGTAAAGTCCCCGTTGGTTATTTCTTGGGCCGCACTGTAATTGTCCTCGCTTAGGGAGGGATCGGCGGTATCGTAATAGAAGTCGACCTGCTGGCTGGATTCGGGGTTAAGTCCGTCGGTGGCCCGGACGTACAGGGTCCGGTTCCCTTCTCCGCCGGTACTGAAGTCCACACCGGTTACGCTCCAGTTGAACCCTGACAGGGGTATGGTGGTCCAGGTGGCATTGTCGGTGGAGTATTCCAGACTGGTTACACCCTTGCCGCCGTTGTCGGTTACCTGACCGCGGATGGTGTAGCTTCCCGAGTCGATGAATTCCCCATCCACCGGGGCTGTTAGGGTCAAATCGGGTGATTCGGTGTCAATGACGATGTTCCGGGTGATGCTGGATGTTTTTCCTACCTCATCGGTGGCCAGAATGGTCACCTCGTAGGCTCCATCTCCGGCGGATACCGGCAGGGTTGTACTCCAGGTTCCGTCATCAGTGGTGTCGTTCAGCAGTTCTACTGAAGCTCCGCC
>NZ_JNUP01000054.1 GCF_000758165.1 Spirochaeta lutea
CGGCGCGTAAATTTACGACCCGATACTTCTGTAAAGGAGGTATCCGGGTGGGAAAGTTACAAGCTAATCAGAAGGAGTTTTGTATGCTGGGTCTTGATCTGGATATCAGTAATACCGAATTAGCGCGCCGCTTCGGGGTTACAGAAGGAACGATCCGCTACCATCGGAAGAAGGGAAAAGGCGTTGACGGCCGGTCGACACGGTATTCTGGAGTATCTGTATTCAACCGCCAAATCGAAATATGGATTCAACAGAATGATCAACGCGAGCCGTCAAAGCGCCACACCGTACGTTCGCTGTACAGCGGTTTAAGGAAGTTTCATAACTTTGCCTTATCCTATGATGCTTTACGGCGTTATCTCAAGAAACATTACCCCGAAGTCATAGCAAAACAGTACCGAATGCGTATGGAGACCCCGCCGGGGAAGCTCATGCAGGTGGATTGGAAGGAGTCGGTACGTGTACAAGTCGGGGCTCCGGAGAACTGGGTTACCATCAATGTGCTGATTATTCAGCTCGCGTTTTCACGTATGCCGGCGATGGTGTTGAGAGTCAAAAAGGATACTCAGTCATTCCTGAGTGCGCATCATGAAGCGGTCAGCATGCTCGGCGGGATTGCCGAGTTTGTTCGCCCCGACTGTATGGCGACTGCTGTGAAACTGTGGAAGGGCCGGAAGTCGCAGATGAATCAGGACTACATGGAGTATCTGGAAAGCTTGGGAACACAGGCGTTTCCCGCTCGTCCGGGTATGCCCCAAGACAAGGGAAAGGTTGAACGGCGAATCCAGGATCTCTTTCGGGACATCGACTTCAACACCACGATTTTCAGGAGTCTTCGCGAAGCTCAGGAGTTCTTCAATGAGCTGCTCGCCGAACGAGTGGCTCGGTGGAGCTGTCCGGCTACTGGCACAAGCATTCTTGAGGCTTACGAATACGAAAAGCAGTTTCTTCAGGATGTCTCAGACGCGCCTCGGATTCATCTCGACTCGGCTTCAACCACGGTTTCAACTGAGTCTCTGGTGTACTTCAGAGGCAACTGGTACCAGGTCCCCGAAGGGCATGAGGGCAAGTCGGTCCGAGTCATCAACACTGGAACGGAAATTGAGGTCTACTGCGAAGGCACGGTGATTCAAACTCACGAATACTATCCCGGGGTGAAGAATATGATCCGGCTTAGCCGGGAGGCCATCACGCTGTCTACCAGGCCGATGAGTGACCTGACTCGACAATGGGGTCTGGAGGTCGCCGAACGCCAGATGGACCATTACCAGAAAATAGTGGGAGGAACCAGATGAGTTTGGATGTGATCATTCGAAAAATGGAGTACCTGAAATTCCAGCATACGCCGGCCATTCTTCAGGAGCTAACTATAATGAGCCCAAGAATTCAGACAGTCTGACAGGGCGGTTTATCGAATATTCTTACCACCCAAAGACAAAGATGGTAGGATATAGATATGCGTAAGAGCTATGACACAGCCTTCAAAGTGAAGGTAGCCATTGAGGCAACGAAGGAGCAAGAGACGCTCCAGGAACTCGCTACCCGATTTGAGGTCAGTCCCGGACAGATTTCCCAGTGGAAGAGGCAACTCCTTGAGGGAGCTGGAGAGCTGTTTGAACGGCCTCACAAGAAACAAAAGCGAGAGCGAGACACCGAGGCCGACCGGGAACGGTTGCTCCAGACCGTAGGGAAACTCACCGTAGAGAACGAGTTTCTAAAAAAAAAGTACAAGGAACTGTACGGGAGCGAGTTCTGATGATCGAAGCTGATCACAAGAAACACTCGATTGCAGAGCAATGCCGCGTGCTGAACCTCAATCGCTCGGCGTACTACTACGAGTGCTCAGACCGGCGCAACGACGCCGACCTGGAGGATCTCAAGCTGATTCTTGCAGTGCTTGGTGAAAAAGCTTTTTATGGTTACCGGAAGATCACCAGGGAACTGAGGAACACGCATCGGCATCTGACAAGTAAGCGGGTGCGGCGGATCATGCATCAGTTTGGGCTACGGGCGATTTACCCTAAGCTCAACCTAAGCAGTCCTCGTAAGGGACATAAGAAATACCCGTATTTGTTGCGTGGTAAGGAAATACAATACCCCAACCAGGTGTGGGCAACTGATGTGACATACCTGCGGCTTCCCGGTGGTTTCGTGTATCTGACGGCAGTCATGGATCTGTTTTCTCGGAAGGTGCTCTCATGGCGGTTGTCAAATTCCATGGATGCCACCTTCTGTGTTGCGGCGGTGCGTGAAGCGATTGATCGCTACGGTGTGCCGGCCATCTTTAATACCGACCAAGGCTCTCAGTTCACCAGTGACGCCTTCATTAATGTGCTGAAGGAGCACCACATTGAGATCAGCATGGATGGTAAAGGCCGGGCACTGGACAATGTATACGTGGAGCGGCTGTGGCGATCACTGAAGTACGAGGACATCTACCTGAACTCGTACGAAACCTTTGCTGAGCTTCAGCGGGGAGTGAACCGCTACTTCCAGTTTTACAACACTGAACGGTTCCACCAGGGACTGGATTATGCAACTCCAGAAATGATGCACCAGTCGTTTGTATTGGAAGACCCCCTGCCGTTGGCAGGGTAGCAATAATCGGGGGGAAGGAAATTTCTTAAACCGGCAGTAAATTCTGTCTTGACGGTTGGGCCCATTTCAAACCGACTCTGCGATTCGAGAAAAGCAGAATCCGTTAGAGTTCTTTGAGAGGGTGCTGTCGGTGGAGATGGATGCCCGGGAGGAGCGACGGATTGCCACCTCGATGAAGATCTCCGGTCTGCCCAAGGGACTGTACCTGGAGAACTTCGACTACATGTTTCAACCGTCGGTGGAAAAACACAAGGTGGACTTTCTCGCCACCTGCGATTTCATCAGGCAGAAGGAAAACCTTCTGTTCTTCGGTCCTCCGGGGGTGGGCAAGACCCATCTGGCAACTGGCCTTGCTGTTAAAGCAGTTGAGCTGGGCTATAGCGTGATTTACTATACCGTCGAAGAACTGCTCTCCCAGTTGAAGCGACGAAGTGATACCCCTATTTCCCGACAACGCCGCCAAGCATACAGTAAAAATGCACTGGTGGTTCTGGATGAGCTTGGGTACCAGGCGATGGATCGTCAGGAAACTCACCTATTCTTTCAGTTTGTAAACCTTCGCTACCAGAAGGGATCCGTCATCATTACCAGCAACCGGTCAGTCAAAGACTGGGCAACCATCTTCGCCAACGACCACATGGCGACTACTGCAATTTTAGACCGGTTATTCCACCGCTCACACATCTTCAACATTGATGGCAACAGCTATCGTCTGA
>NZ_JNUP01000055.1 GCF_000758165.1 Spirochaeta lutea
GTTAGCTCCTGAAGAATGGCCGGCGTATGCTGGAATTTCAGGTACTCCATTTTTCGAATGATCACATCCAAACTCATCTGGTTCCTCCCACTATTTTCTGGTAATGGTCCATCTGGCGTTCGGCGACCTCCAGACCCCATTGTCGAGTCAGGTCACTCATCGGCCTGGTAGACAGCGTGATGGCCTCCCGGCTAAGCCGGATCATATTCTTCACCCCGGGATAGTATTCGTGAGTTTGAATCACCGTGCCTTCGCAGTAGACCTCAATTTCCGTTCCAGTGTTGATGACTCGGACCGACTTGCCCTCATGCCCTTCGGGGACCTGGTACCAGTTGCCTCTGAAGTACACCAGAGACTCAGTTGAAACCGTGGTTGAAGCCGAGTCGAGATGAATCCGAGGCGCGTCTGAGACATCCTGAAGAAACTGCTTTTCGTATTCGTAAGCCTCAAGAATGCTTGTGCCAGTAGCCGGACAGCTCCACCGAGCCACTCGTTCGGCGAGCAGCTCATTGAAGAACTCCTGAGCTTCGCGAAGACTCCTGAAAATCGTGGTGTTGAAGTCGATGTCCCGAAAGAGATCCTGGATTCGCCGTTCAACCTTTCCCTTGTCTTGGGGCATACCCGGACGAGCGGGAAACGCCTGTGTTCCCAAGCTTTCCAGATACTCCATGTAGTCCTGATTCATCTGCGACTTCCGGCCCTTCCACAGTTTCACAGCAGTCGCCATACAGTCGGGGCGAACAAACTCGGCAATCCCGCCGAGCATGCTGACCGCTTCATGATGCGCACTCAGGAATGACTGAGTATCCTTTTTGACTCTCAACACCATCGCCGGCATACGTGAAAACGCGAGCTGAATAATCAGCACATTGATGGTAACCCAGTTCTCCGGAGCCCCGACTTGTACACGTACCGACTCCTTCCAATCCACCTGCATGAGCTTCCCCGGCGGGGTCTCCATACGCATTCGGTACTGTTTTGCTATGACTTCGGGGTAATGTTTCTTGAGATAACGCCGTAAAGCATCATAGGATAAGGCAAAGTTATGAAACTTCCTTAAACCGCTGTACAGCGAACGTACGGTGTGGCGCTTTGACGGCTCGCGTTGATCATTCTGTTGAATCCATATTTCGATTTGGCGGTTGAATACAGATACTCCAGAATACCGTGTCGACCGGCCGTCAACGCCTTTTCCCTTCTTCCGATGGTAGCGGATCGTTCCTTCTGTAACCCCGAAGCGGCGCGCTAATTCGGTATTACTGATATCCAGATCAAGACCCAGCATACAAAACTCCTTCTGATTAGCTTGTAACTTTCCCACCCGGATACCTCCTTTACAGAAGTATCGGGTCGTAAATTTACGCGCCGATTCTTTCGAAGTTTAGTGCGCCTTTTGACACTTGTAAGTTATTTGGCATCTCTCTCAGGAATCGAGCTATTGAATTAGGGGCAGGGATGCCGGCTTTAGGTATCAGCATTTTCATTTATCGATCCGCCTACCTTGGGCAGATGGAATGTAACCATTACCTATAATCTAACTACATCAAGACTCTATCCATAGAGGTATGGAATACGTATAAATTGGGACAAGGAGAAACACATCCAGATGGTTGGAATTAGTGCCTCCATGAACCTCCTGAGTCTTCGATCTCTAACAAAGATAATCCATCCAACGACTGTTAAAATCGGCATAAAAAGCAGACCTACAAGAATCCCCGCTGCCAAGGTCATCATTTGGACTACAGCCTCAAATGAAAAAATATTAGGGGTAAAAAATATGCGGATAGGGCTAAATAGAATTACTGCAATCGACAAAGACAAAACTACAATTCGTATTCTAGATAATTGCGTTTCCATGCTTTTAGTCCTCATCGTCTAATCTGTGCATTTTTCAGAGGATTTGGGCGAAAGACCCGACGATTCTCCCCAGTTCTGCCCCCACGCCCCCTCTACATCGGGCATAATCCCACCTGCATTCTCAACCCAATCGTCAGCTGCTGTATTACTATTAGGCCCAATCAAGTAATAGGGCCGATCATTATCCAAAGGTGATTCTTGAGTGTTGTATTTTTCTTCATACGAATCAGCTTCTTCTAAGATTCTTTCGTCGAACGTTTGCTGAGAAATACCTTCAGGAGGGAAAATTTCCCCTTCATATCTATACCCATCCGGTAAATCACCCCCAGAAAAATATGCCATAGCCGCACCATACTCATCTGCACCGGATCTCTGCTCATCCTTGAGTACACTCGAAGTGTGATCAATGTCAAGGAAAACACCAATTAATGAGTCTGGATATAGTCCTCTAGTTGTAACTTCACCGGTTTCCTCATCTTTTACAGCTATAAAAATGTGTCTTGCACCTAAAACAACTGGTATTGAAAATGCTTGTGTTTCTAACCCCAGCGGATCAACAAAATTAACCGGATCATTCCCCACATAACCATACCAATTTGCGCCATCTTTAATTGGATCTATTGTAGTCCATCTACCCAAATCTGTTCTGTAGTTTCTGAATCCATAATCGTAAGCACCAGTTAGCGTATCATAACGCTTTGAATTGTATCCGAATTGGTTTGCATTCCGCAAGGCGGGTACATGTACACCATCTCCATTAGCAAACGCCCATGAGATTTCTGGTACAAAAGGATTTTGTCGGTGAAAATTACCTTCGTATGTGTTTC
This sequence comes from Spirochaeta lutea, assembly GCF_000758165.1. NCBI lineage: Bacteria > Pseudomonadati > Spirochaetota > Spirochaetia > Spirochaetales > Spirochaetaceae > Spirochaeta > Spirochaeta lutea. Next base: position 2,685 of record NZ_JNUP01000055.1, read on the forward strand.
CATACGCATCGTAGGCATACTTTTCTCGAATATCCCCATAGACACCCGTAATCATTCTTACGCTACCAAGTACATTATGAGAGTAATATGCCTTTTGGATTTCAATATTTTCAGAAGAGTCATAGAAATAAGGATTCGGTTGTTCTGACCAATCATCCCAAAGACCTTCCATCGCCCATACATGTCCTGGGGGAAAAGGATATGCCAAATCACCAAAATCCGTCATCTGCAATATGCGTCCATTGGCGTAAATCATTTCGGAGCGAACTAGATTTTCTCCAAAATACTTGGTTCTACCATAGTTTTGATAATTGTGACGGGTTTCAGATGTATCCCGAAACTCTTTCTGTAAATCTGTACCAAAAGGATTATATGATTCTCGGCTAACAAACTCAGCAAGTTCTTCAAAACCCAGGCCGGCATACAATGTAGATAGAGTTACCGATTGGTCCGGGGAAGGTTCGTTATGCAATCCAACTGGTTGCCCCGTATAAGGTGAGGTTCGTGTTCTACGTCCTAAAGCATCATAGGCATAACGGACGCCATATGTCTCTGGTCGGGGTCCACTTCCAATTAAATCATTATTATAGGTGAATATATCAATTACACGATTCTCAAAATTGTAAGCGTAGGTGACGTACCTAGCACCTAATGTTTCTTTGGTCAAATTGCCTTTCGGATCATATTCATACGACCTCAATCCAGCAACTTTGAGTTGATCTCTTTCATTGTATTCATATCCGATTGATCCGAAACCAGTTTCCCATTGAGTACGATTACCATTTGCATCATAAACAAAACTTTCCTGCCACTGTTCTTGGTACTGGTTAAAGGATTCTTCGATTCCGTCATTACCACCCGACCCAAGATACTCAAATAATGTGCTCAATAATTGTTCGGTTGCAGTATCGAGGGATAACGTCACTGCGTGAGTATATTTATCTTCACCGTCAGGATTAACCCCAAAATCCTCCAACATTTCAAGATCGTGATCCGGTTTATCACTATCAATGGGATATCGAACTGTCTCAAGACGACCCGCATCATCGTAGGAATAACTGGTTACATGTCCCTGATAATCAATCATTTGAGTTCTCTTTCCCGCTGCATCATAAACATACGCTTCTCCAGCAATTTTAGGACCAGCCCAGGGTGGTGGTCCACCACCAAATGGACCGCCAGGCCCACCTGCCCATGGGGGAGGTCCATTACCATTGCCGTTTCCGAATCCGTGTCCAATTCCTGGGAAATTAAACGGCAGCTCATCCAAGACTTTTTTTCGTAAACCAGGTGGGATCCAGGAATCCATCCAGCCAAATAATCCCTCAGAGTTCCCAAACACCAAATCATTAAATCCTTCTCTAAGCTTTTGACGCCAGTTGCTGATATCCGAGTCATACCCAAAGGGTGGGCGTAAGTCACGTATTGCCCTAAGTTGTCCTGCAGCATCATAATCTCTCTCGGTTACCACGCCATTAGGCAAGAGCCGAGCAATCTCCCGACCACGTTCATCATAAACAAGTGAGGTCATTCCCCCTTCAGGGTCCGTTATCCCAACAAGGTTGTTACGGGCTCCATAGGCATACTGGGTTGGTGTACAATTCTTTCTGTAAATTAGGTTGAAGAAAGCAGGCCGATCAGGCTCAAATGGTAAGTGACGAAACAAACCATAAGGAGAGCCCGATGGCCTACCAATCAGAGTATACACTTTTAGAGCAAGTGATCCAAATGTTAGCCACCAAGGAAGACAGTAAATTTTCTAAGGTGATAGAAAAGGTAGTGAACGAAGCAATGAAACTTGAGCGAGCCAAAACCCTTCAGGCCGAACCCTATGAGCGGACCGAAGATCGAATGGGCTACGCCAACGGGTTTAAGAACAAAACCTTGGCTTTGGCTACCGGGAAGGTATTACTCAAGATACCTCAAGTCCGCGGACTGGAATTCTATCCCAGCTGTATCGAAAAGGGTATTCGGAGTGAACGAGCCTTAAAACTTGCGATAGCCGAGATGTACGTAAAAGGGGTCAGTACTAGACGGGTTTCAGATATCGTAGAAATCCTATGCGGCACCGAGGTGAGCTCCTCACAGGTAAGTCGATTGGCGAAGGAGCTGGATGAAGAGGCAACATCCTGGCGATCCTCGCCGGTAGGACAAATACAGTATCTCGTGCTCGACGCTACATATGAATCAGTGCGTGTAGGCTCGAAAGTGGTCAAACAGTCCCTACTGATGGCCATAGGCGTCGATTATGAAGGCAAACGTCAGATTTTGGGCACAGAAGTAGCCAATAGCGAAGCGGAGGTAAATTGGCGATCGTTTCTAGAAGGCCTGGTTCGTAGAGGGCTCCATGGTCTGACCATGATTACCAGTGATGACCATGCGGGTCTTCGAGCAGCTATCGATGCTGTGTTTCCTGGAATCTTGTGGCAACGGTGTCAATTTCACTTGCAGCAAAATGCTCGTGGTTACGTGACAAGGAAAGACGATGTCCCGGCGGTAGCGGCGGAAATCCGCAAGGTTTTCAATGCCCCAGATGAACAGAACGCCGAAAGGTACTTGCAGAGCCTGGTAGAAAAGTATGAGAAGACCCAGCCCCGTCTTGCCCAGTGGGCTGATGAAAATCTCCGGGAGGGATTAAGCGTATTTCATATCCCGGAAAACCACAGGAGGAAGTTACGAACCTCAAATTTGGCTGAACGTCAAATGAAAGAAATAAAAAGGCGAACAAAGGTCGTAGGCGTATTCCCTAATGCCGATAGTTTGCTTCGCCTTGCGGCGGCCATGCTGATCGAACAGAACGATCAATGGCAGAATGAAAAACGGTACTTACCCGAGTCTAATGATCGCCCTGCTTTTAAAGAAATTTACAGAAAAAAGGTTGCTTAATC
>NZ_JNUP01000056.1:0-7381 GCF_000758165.1 Spirochaeta lutea
AATCCAGCTTTGCTGAATCGCTCCCTTTTCCTTTTGGGCCCAGCAGGACTTGAACCTGCGACCAATGGATTATGAGTCCACTGCTCTAACCAACTGAGCTATAGGCCCGGTGAGGTGCCATTTTTACCTGATAGTCCGGGGTGTGTCAAGTCGGGAGAGATGGTGAACCCGGGGGGCTGTGGACGGGGGAGAAAGGAGCGTCAGGGGTCAAAGGGCGCATTAACCTTCCAATGAATCGGCGTGTAATGGAACGACAGACACCCTGGGAAAGCGGGTGGGACGGGGGCGATGGAGGGGGTAGGGCGGGAGGGGAAACGGGTCGGGAGGCGTTGGAATCACCATAAAAAACGGAAAAACGACGGCTACTTGGGAGGCGTTTTTGGAAAAGTTGGCAACATATATGTAGGGTGGTGGCATTCCTGAATGAGATTTAATAAAAAATGTGAATAAATACTCACAATTTTTACAGAAAAACCGGTTTAGTTGTAAAAAACGCGCATGACGAATTTGGTTTTTTATAAAAACTTACCTTGATTAAGAGGGTAATCCGGTTTACTATAGCAGCTACTTTTATTTCGCTTGCATGTATAAGGAGGAGCGCATGAAAAAAGTAATTGCAGCAGTATTGCTCGTATTACTGGTTGCACCCTTGGCAATGGCAGGTTCACAGAGTGAACAAGCTGCCCCCGCTGCCGACGCTGGTGCTGATTTTATTCTGATCAACGGAGCCGAGCCCGAGTCTCTGGATCCCCACCTGATTCAGGGTGTTCCCGAGAACCGGATCTACCAGTCCCTGTTTGACGGTCTTGTTATCTACGATCCTGAGACCGCTGACCCTGTTCCCGGGATGGCTGAGAGCTGGGAAGTAAGCGAAGACGGTACCGTGTATACCTTCAAGCTTCGCGAAGCCTATTGGACCGACGGCGTGCGGGTAACCGCTCAGCAGTTTGTTGACTCATGGCTGCGGATTCTGAATCCCGATACTGCCGGCCCCTATGCATGGTTCCCTTCCATGTTCATTAAGGGTGCTGCGGAGTACAATGCCGGCGAGGCTGGTCCTGAGGCTGTTGCGGTTCGAGCCCTAGATGATTCAACCTTCCAGTTTGAAACCATGGGTCCCATGCCCTATACCCTGGGTGCCCTGGCTCACTACTCCTTCGGTGTTGTTCCCACCCATGCCATTGCTGAGCACGGCGATGAGTGGACCCTGCCTGAGAACATTGTAACCAACGGTCCCTTCACCTTGAAGGAATGGCTTCCCCAGGAGCGGTTGGTGGTTCAGAAGAATCCCGACTACTGGAATGCCGACAGTGTTAAGCTGAACACCGTTACCTACCTGCCCATCGACGACAACAACACCGGGTACAATATGTTCCTCAACGGTGAGGTTGACTGGATGACCACCGTTCCCTTGGATCAGATTCCTTCTGCCAAGCTCCGGAACGATTACCACGTGTCTCCCCAGCTTTCTACCTACTACTACGTATTCCAAACCGAAAAGCCCTTTATCAACGAGCCCCTGGTTCGGAAGGCCCTTTCCATGGCTATCGACCGCCAACAGCTCGTCGATGTGGTTACCCAGGCCGGCCAGATTCCTGCCTACGGTATCGTTCCCGACATGACCGGATATGAGGCCCTGGAAGGATCCTACGATGTAGCCGGTGCTAAGGCCCTCTTGGCTGAAGCCGGGTATCCCAATGGCGAAGGCCTTCCTGAGTTCACTGTTCTGTACAATACCAGCGATGCTCATAAGAAGATCGCCGAGTTTATCCAGCAGCAGTGGAAGACCAACCTGGGTGTGAATGCAACCCTGACCAACCAGGAATGGCAGACCTACCTCAAGAGCCGGAACCAGGGTGACTTCGAAATTGCCCGGGCCGGATGGGTGGGTGACTACCAAGACCCCAACACCTTCCTTGATATGTTCGTTACCGGCGGCGGTATGAACGGCGGAAAATACACAAATCCTGAGTACGACCGGCTGATCAACCAAGCTGCCACCATGCCCGGAGGACCTGAGCGGATGGAAGTTCTGCACCGCGCAGAGCAGATCCTCGTTCAGGAAGACATGGGTATTCTTCCCCTCTACTACTATGTATCCCAGAATATGGTTGATACCAGCAAGTGGGGCGGATGGCACACCAACGTACTGGATATCCACCCCGTACGTGCAATCTACCAGAAATAAACCCGACCAAGGGATGAACTGGGAAGTCGGCCGGATGTTTGTCCGGCCGGCTTTTTCTCGCGTTGATGAGCGATGTAAAAATACTGTAACTGATAGAGGTTTCCCGGAAGCCTGGGTGTTTTCCCGGAACTTCATATTGAACCCCGTTTCCTGCCCACGACATCCTTTTACCCTAACCCTTGTAACAAGAGGATAACGCTGATGACCAAATATATTATTCGGAGGTTTTTAGGGCTTATACCGACCTTATTCGTTATAATCACCTTGAGCTTCATAATCGTACGTATTGCCCCGGGCGGGCCCTTTGCATCTGAAAAGAAACTGCCCCCCCAGGTGATCGAAAACCTTGAAAAGAAATTCAATCTGGACCAGCCCCTGCTGCTGCAGTATGCCAACTACATGTTCGATATTGCCCGGGGCGATTTGGGTCCTTCCTTTAAATATCATGACCGCGATGTAAACTACTTTATTGCCAACAGTCTCCCGAATTCCCTGCTCCTTGGGGTTTTGGCCCTTGGTCTGGCGGTGATTCTGGGAGTCGGCGCAGGGCTGATCTCCGCGGTTAAACAGAACAGCTGGCCGGATTACGTGTCCATGTCCATTGCGGTGGTGGGTATCTCGGTGCCCCTCTTTGTGGTCGGTCCGGTGCTGCAGTACTTTTTTGCCTTGAAGCTTCAGTGGTTCAATGTGGCGGGCTGGCTCACCGGCAGAAACGGTACGCCCCTGAACCTGGTTCTGCCCATTATTACCCTGTCCTTGCCCTATTTTGCCTACGTTGCCCGGCTTACCCGCGCTTCTGTTATTGAGGTGCTCCGGAGTGATTACATCCGCACTGCCAGGGCGAAGGGGCTTAAAGAAGGGGTTGTGCTCTTTAAACACGTGTTAAAGGGGGCCCTGCTTCCGGTGGTTTCCTACCTCGGGCCGGCCTTCGCTGGAATTATTACCGGTTCGGTGGTGGTGGAGAAGATTTTCCGGGTGCCGGGGCTTGGCAGCTTTTTCGTGCAGTCCGCCTTCAACCGGGATTACACCCTCATCATGGGAACGGTTATTGTCTACTCGGTCATTTTGATTCTCATGAACTTCCTGGTAGACATTCTCTATTCCCTGCTAGACCCCCGGGTCTCATATAAATAAACGGTCTAAAGGAGAATTCGGTGAACAAAGAACACAATACGCTACCGGAAGACCGGTTAATCAACGAACAGATTGCCGCCGAGGCCGATACCCACGATTTTACCGAAGAGGTAAAGGGGGTAAGCCTTACCCAGGATGCTTGGAAGCGGCTTAAAAAGAATAAGATGGCCATCTTCGGCCTGATCGTCGTTACCCTGTACGCCCTGGTGTCCATTTTGGCGCCGATCTTGCCCCTGTACAGCTACAGCCACCAGGTGCTGGAGCACGTGAACCTGCCCCCAGCCATCTTCAACGGCTTTAAAAACGCCGGGGAGCTGTGGCTCGAAAAAGAGGAGGCCTACCTCCAGCTGGTGCTGAAGTCCGAGAATCGGAACGAGCTGACCCAGGCCGAGCGCCAAAAACTGGCCGGCATTCGGGATAAGATTGCGAACCAGGTTGCAGAGAACGAAGACGGCGAGATGGTGAATCCCCATACACGGATCTACCTCCTGGGCACGGACTATCTGGGACGGGATATGCTGGCCAGGATAATCTACGGCGGCCAGGTTTCTATCATGATCGGTCTGTTAGGTACCCTGGTGTCGGTGGTAATCGGCATCATCTTCGGTGCTCTGGCGGGGTATCTGGGCGGTAAGGTGGATTACATGATCATGCGGGTGGTGGATGTGATGTACGGTCTGCCCTACATGCTCCTGGTTATCATCCTTATGGCCATTTTCGGGAACAACATCTACAACCTCTTCATCGCCCTGTCCCTGGTTTCCTGGCTCACCGTAGCCCGAGTGGTCCGCGGACAGATTATCAGCCTGAAGAACAGCGAGTTTGTTGAGGCTGCCCGGTCTATGGGTGCCGGAACCTGGCGGGTTATCTTCCAGCATCTGGTTCCCAATACAGCGGGGGTCATCATTGTATTTTCCACCCTCCGGGTACCCCAGTTTATTATGCAGGAGGCCTTCCTGTCCTTCCTGGGGCTGGGAATCTCGGCGCCCTATGCCTCATGGGGTTCCTTGGTTCAGGATGCTGTGGAGGGCATGAGCCTGAATCCCCACCGGCTCTTCTTTCCCGCCCTGGCAATGACCCTCTTCCTTTTTGCCATGAACTTCTTGGGGGACGGTCTGCGGGACGCCTTTGACCCCCACAGTAAGAACAGGCAGTAGGGGGAACCGATATGAGTAAGAACATGAATACAGAAACAAAAACCAACGACAGGGGTACCAACGAGCCGATTCTCTCGGTGAAGGGCCTCAAGACATACTTTAAAACCGACGAGGGACTGGTTAAGGCCGTCGACGGGGTAGATTTTGACCTGTATCCCGGGGAAACCCTGGGGATTGTGGGCGAGTCGGGCTCCGGAAAATCGGTGACCAACCTCTCAATTATGAAGCTCATCCCCAGCCCTCCGGGCAAGATCGCCGGCGGGCAGGTGCTCTTCGAGGGCAAGGACCTTCTGACCGCCACCGACGAGGAGCTGCGTAAGATCCGGGGCAACAAGATATCCATGATCTTCCAAGATCCCATGACCAGCCTTAATCCCTTCTTGCGGATATCCACCCAGCTGGTGGAAACCATTCGGCTCCACCAGGGCCTGGGCAAAGAAGAGGCTCGGGAGAAGGCTATCAAGGTTCTGGAGATGGTAGGAATTCCTGCCGCCCGTAAGCGGGTGGACAGCTACCCCCACCAGTTCTCCGGGGGGATGCGTCAGCGGGTGATGATTGCCATGGCCCTGTCCTGCAATCCCCAGATACTCATAGCCGATGAGCCCACCACCGCCCTGGACGTGACCATTCAGGCCCAGATTCTTGAAATCATCAAGGACCTGGCCAAGGAATTTCACACCGCGGTTATCATGATTACCCACGACCTCGGGGTGGTGGCCGGTATGTGCGACAAGGTCGCAGTTATGTACGCCGGGAAGGTGGTGGAAAAAGCGTCCACTCAGGAGCTCTTTGATAATCCCCAGCATCCCTACACCAAGGGCCTCATAAAATCCGTGCCCCGTTTGGATCAGGAGATGAAGGAAAAGCTTTACTCCATCGAGGGCCAGCCGCCATCGGTCATCGATCTGCCCGACGCCTGCCCCTTCGCACCCCGCTGCGAGTTTGCCATGGACGTGTGCCGGAAGAAGTATCCGACTACCACCGTTAGGAACGGTAGGGAGGTAGCATGCTGGCTCTATGCCGATGAGGCGCAAAAGGCCGAGGTACTTGAAAAGGAGGGCGCTCGTGGCTAAGCAGAGTACAAATCAACAGACAACAACCAAAGGCCAGAAAAAGGCAAGCCGTGTAGCCCTCCAGGGCCATCAGATAAACGAAGACCAGGTTTTGCTCCGGGTTAAGAATCTGAAACAGCATTTTCCTATTGAGGAAGGAGTGCTCTTCAAACGCCAGGTAGGATCCATCCGAGCGGTAGACGGCATCGACTTCGAGCTGAAACAGGGCGAGACCATGGGCCTGGTAGGTGAATCCGGCTGCGGAAAATCTACCACCGCCCGTTCCATTGCCCAACTCTACGAACCCACCGACGGCGAGGTGTGGCTTGACGGCCGGAACCTGACCGAGCTGTCCAAAGACGAGATGCTCAAGGCCCGCCGGGAGGTTCAGCTGGTGTTCCAGGATCCCTACGCCAGCCTTAACCCCCGGATGACCGTCGGCACCATCATCGCCGAGCCCATGATCATCTATAAACGCCGGGGACTTCTGAACATGACCAAGGAAGAAATCGACGGCCGGGTCGAGTGGCTCATGGAGAAGGTCGGCCTTTCAAAGACCTTCAAAAACCGCTACCCCCACGAGTTCTCCGGCGGCCAGCGCCAACGTATCGGCATCGCCCGGGCCCTGGCCCTGAACCCCAAGCTGATCCTGGCCGACGAACCGGTGAGCGCCCTGGATGTTTCCATCCAGTCCCAGATCCTGAACCTGCTGAAGGATCTGCAGCGGGAATTCAACCTCTCCTACCTGTTCATAGCCCATGACCTTGCCGTGGTCCGGTACATCTCCGACCGGGTAGCCGTCATGTACCTGGGCAAGATCGTAGAAATCGCCGACAGCACCGAGCTCTATGAAGACCCCATGCATCCCTACACCAAGGCCCTGATGTCCGCCATTCCCATTCCCGATCCCAAGGTCGAAGAAACCCGGAAGCGCATCATCCTTACCGGGGATGTTCCTTCCCCGGACCAAGAACGCCACGGCTGCTACTTCTACGACCGCTGTCCCAAGCGCATGGACAAGTGTAAAACCAGCATCCCCGAACTCCGGGAGGTAAAACCCGGCCACCGGGCAGCCTGCTTTCTCTACTTCGATCCGCCGGAACGCCAGGGCCAGGACAAAGACTTCCAACCCGAACGGTAGGGCCCGATACCAGGCCCCTCACACGGGGGGGGTGCTCCCGGCCCGGAGTAGGTACTCCAGACCGGGGTAGGTACTCCGGACCGTCGGGTGGCGGGTACAAGTTACCTTCCTGGTACCCAAGCAGTAGCTGATATTCGGGTAGCAGGGCGGGTTGTGGGTGCTCTGCCGCGTACCTGCACCCATCATTCCCTCGGAAGGGGAAAGTTTCATACCCCGGCAGGCCAGGAATTTCTGGGTTGTCGGGGTTTTTTGATTACCTACTAGGAATTCTAAGGCTGCTATTTCTGAAGCCAGGTCCGCTGTCTGTATAAGAGGGCTTTTTGGGTATTGAACTCTGTTACGTTGAACTAGGTCATTGTTAGCCTCAAGATTCCTCCACCTTCGTTTTCCTGGGTACCTAAAGTCGAAATTTCAGACCACTTTTCTACTGAGAAGGTCTAGGAAGCGCCTCTTCATTTGAAGGATTACTTCTTCAGGCTTCTTTTGCTCATTTACCGTTGGAACCTGATTAGCTGGCTTCGTAATTCTTTTCCCCAAATAACTAGGCTCGAAGAACAGAACCCTGTCACTTCACGAGCAATCTGGGCGAAGTGTATCTTGTCTTACAGGATAATTTGTAATTGTGAGGGGTTATGGTGCTAAGTATCTTGTATTGTCAACACCGGAAGCGGATTCATCTTTGGCGCAATCCGGGAGCAATCGGGAGGGC
>NZ_JNUP01000056.1:7431-9517 GCF_000758165.1 Spirochaeta lutea
TGGGGTATTCACAATTTGGGACAGGCAAGGATCTCCAACTGCGCATGGACAATCAAGAGTTGTTCCCGGGTGAGCTGAGCAGTTTCGGAATTCGTCCGTACGGTGTTATTCATCCCGGAGATGATCTGCTGCTTCGATTTGAAGTTGCCGGCAGCATTTCTAGCCAAGTTGAGGGCACCACTGTAACTACGGCCCAAGATGAAATGATCGCCATCATAGACCACAAAGCCCTGTGGCGGGCGAATTTGTACATCGCGGAGACTGGTGGGGACGGCGACTGGAACAACCTGTATCCCTGGAACGCGCCGCCTGCCGCCGGAATAGAACCGGATGGCGGGACGCCGTGGTGGTGGAGTGCTGAGTACGGGGTGAATGAGTGGCAGGAAAGTCAGGCGTATGACACTCAGGCCGGAACACCGGCTGGGGGACAGGTGATTGAATTTAGCGGGTTTTCGAGTATTAGAAGTGAAGGGCGTACCGACCGTGTAGCCTATGACTACCCTATTCTCTATGGAAATCCTCAAAAATGGCATGGAGCAGTGAATACCCCGATCGAATTCCAACAGCATATGGAGAGCCAGCGGGATGCGATAGGCGAGTGGTTCGGGGAGTTGGGTCTGAATAATCCAGCACCGGCAGGGCTTACCAACCAGCAGCAACAGCAGCTGGGAACCTGGAATCAGACCACGGCCCCGGCTGATGACTGGAGAAATTACGTTCCGGCAAGTTGGGGTAGCTTTCCCAGTGCAGTGAATAATCTGAATAATAGGCCGTACCTGCCGGGGCTCGGGCTGGTTACTACTGCTTACAACAACAATATGAAAATAAGTGCTGATCAGGCATCTGCCATTGCTGCTGATATGGTAAATGGAGAAACCCTGCGATGGGCACAGCTCATGGCTGGAGTGGATTGTATCGGATTTGCACAGAGAGTATTTGATTATTCTAAAGATCCGTATACCTGGAATACCCTTGGACCCGAAGGAGCGTACCGAACCTATCCGTGGATTGCCGCCGATGCGACGCTCAAGAACGGACGGGGAACCCATTCAGAGTTGATTGTTGGGAAGGTTGGTGAAGGCGACATAGATGTTTCAGTATATCGCCTAATCAAACCCGGGGATGTTCTTTATACCTTAAATGATGAAAACGAAGGTCGGCACATCGCGATTGTGCAAGACGTGAAGCGGAATCTGGATGGCTCTGTGAGCGCGGGGGATATTCGGTTGATTGAGGCAACCTTCTGGGGAACAACGGCATTTGTAGTGAATCCAGGAATGGGTGTTTCCAGAACGCTTCAGTCCTACGAAAATGACACCTGGCGAATCATTCGACTTAAAGCAATGGGGGCAAATTGATGAGGAAAATATATATCAGCGTTATACTTTTCTTCATCGTGGTGATTCAAATTTTTGCGATTGATCCGGTGCAATTTGAAATCATCCAGAGGTTTCCCAATGGAACCGGCCCTGGAGAGTTTCGATATCATTCTTTTGAAGGGATGGGAGCGAACCCGAGTTCTCCCGAGATTCTTGCCTATGAGGATGGAGAGTTCTTCATTGGCGATAATGTGAATAATCGTATGGTCAAAATAGGCCGGAACCGAGAATGGAATATTCTGTATACCGGTTGGATTCCCGAGGTTAACCTGATTCCGGCAGGGAAATTTTTAGTTGGTCTGAACCTGGGCAGTGTATACGACGTATATGACCGCGAAACTAGACGACTATTACACACGGGAGAAGTGAATCTTGGTAATGCCGAATTCTTCTTTTTTTCGATCATTGCCGGAGACATGCTTTTTGTACAACCTCATAGTGGAGGATCCGAGCCCCAATACTACGGCTTTTTTATCCCCGAAGACTTTGATGGGAAAATCACAATGATGGACCCGGAGCGGACGATTGATTTTTTGAAGAATGATTATGATGGCACCGAAGAGTTCACAGTGGATGAAGAGGGGTATATCTTCTGGGACGGGAAGTTGGTGGCGCCGTATGGGCCGACCTATTACCGCTATTACTACAAGACTCGAGATAACAATCCAACGTTGTGGAATGCTATGCAGCAACGTGGTTTCATTGGA
>NZ_JNUP01000056.1:9567-11296 GCF_000758165.1 Spirochaeta lutea
ACTAGACCGCTTTTGGTAACCGGGGAACCACAATCACCAACCCACCCAAGGGCGCAAATAATCACCCCGCAGAATACCTGCGCTTACCTTTTGAGCGGCGTAGGCGCAATTTCAAGCGATTATTCCGCGCTTTTGATAAAAGCCTAATAGTATGTTGAAGCTGATTCCGGCTTACGCCGTCACAGCTTAACAATTTCATTAGGCTTGCCAAAAGAAACTGAAAGCCGGGAGCCTATAAAAGGGCTCCCGGTGTTGTTTTGAGACACTAATCTGCCTTTCGGCGGGGCCTTGGGATTCTTGCGAATCCCAGCGGCTTTAACCAATTCCTTTGAGCTCGAACTACCATTCCCCTAATCCTTCCCCAACGGGCATAACCGGCGAAGAAGGACGTAGAACTCCTGTGGTGTATCAATTGGCCTCCCCCAGTAGGCCGAAAGATAACGTACAATATTTTGCGCAAATAGCTAATAAAGCAAGAGTCCTCAATCTGACGATTGATTAATAACTACAAAAACCAAGTCAGAGAGAGGACCCAATGCCTGGTAAGATTATCGAAATTAATGAGGAAGAAGTCAAAGCCCATTTAGGGGATTTTGTACGGGAAACGGTAGAAGAGACATTGAATGCGATGTTGGAGGCTGAAGCAGAACAACTCCTGAATGCCCAGAAGCATGAGAGAAAAACTGAGCGCAAGGGGTATCGTGCCGGTCATTATGACCGGAAGTTTCTGACCAAGGCCGGCGAGGTAACGCTCCAGATGCCGAAACTAAAGAAGGTGACGTTTGAACCGGCGATCATTGAGCGGTACAAGCGCCGGGAAATTTCTGTTGAGGAAGCGATGGTGGAAATGTATTTAGCCGGCGTATCTGTTAGGCGTGTGGAAGACATCACCGAAGCACTCTGGGGAGCAAAGGTGTCACCGGGAACGATTAGCAATCTGAACAAGAAAATCTACGAAGAGATCGAGAAGTGGCGGAACCTTCCCCTCAAGAGCCATTACGCATATGTATACCTGGATGGGATATAGATGAAGCGCTCCTGGGCTGGAGAGGTTCGTAATGTCTCGGTTCTGGTGGCCATAGGAGTCAACGAGGATGGGTTTCGAGAAATAATCGGGGTGGCTGAGGGCACCAAGGAGGACAAGGACAGCTGGCAACGGTTCTTGAGATATCTCAAAGACCGGGGGTTGGAGAGTGTCGACATGTTCATCTCCGATAAATCCCTCGGTCTGGTGGAGTCGATTCCGGAGTTTTATCCCCAGGCACTCTGGCAGCGTTGTGTCGTCCATTTCTACCGGAATGTCTTCAGCTTTGTACCCCATGGCAAAGTGAAAGAAGTTGCCACAATGCTGAAAGCCATCCATGCCCAAGAGAACAGGGAGGAGGCGATCCGAAAGAAGGACCTCATTGCCCAGAAGCTTATCGAAATGAAGCTTAACAAGGCCGCTACCCTGGTACGGGAAGGATCCCCCGAAACCTTTTCCTACTATCACTTCCCGGTTGAACATTGGAAACGGATAAGGACCAACAATGGTCTTGAGAGAATCATGCGAGAAATCAGAAGGAGGACACGAGTAATCGGTTCCTTCCCCGATGGTGAATCTGCCCTGATGTTGGTTGCGGCCCGGCTGCGTCACATCTCTAATTCTACATGGAGTGAACGGAAGTATCTGAATATGGACCTGATGATTGACTTCGATCAGGAAGAAGATCAGGTGTCATAGTTGGAA
>NZ_JNUP01000057.1:0-213 GCF_000758165.1 Spirochaeta lutea
AAACCACGTTGCTGCATAGCATTCCACAACGTTGGATTGTTATCTGGTGTCGGCTTCAACAGACTATTAGGCTTTTATCAAAAGCGCGGAATAATTGTTTGAAATTACGTCTACGCCGCTCAAAAGCTAAGTGCAGGTATTCTGCGGGGTGATTATTTGCACCCTTGGGTGGGTTGGTGATTGTGGTTCCCCGGTTACCAAAAGCGGTCTAGT